>JAQGHT010000665.1 GCA_028291565.1 Planctomycetaceae bacterium
CGAATACATCCTGTGGCATCCAACCCGATTTTCTGCTGACGCAGGCTCTTGAAGTCTCACCCGAATCGTGGATGATGTTTCATGATCAGGCGTCCAAAGATCTGGGCTCGGTCCGCGGAGGTCAGGAGCTGTCCAATGGTACCACGCTGGAACTGCTTGTCGGTCATCGTCGTGTCGGTGTTGTCCTGCTCCAGCCTGATTGCTCAGCAGAAGGATGAAACTCCGACTAATCTCAGGGATCAGGCGGCCGAGTCATTTGTCACTCTTCTTGCGCAAGGAGCATTCGCCAAGGCGACAAACGACTTCGACGCGACGATGCTCGAAGTCCTACCAGCCGACGATCTCAAGAAGACGTGGGAAAAAGTCCTGGAAGATGCCGGTGCCTACAAAAGACAGGTAGGGATCCGTCGAGAGAATTCCGGCAAGTATGAGATCGTCACTGTGACGTGTGAATTCGCCAAGGCGAAGCTCGATGCCCGGGTCGTGTTCGACCAGGACGGGAAAATCTCGGGGCTCTTCTTCCGCCCGGCCAAGCCGACTGGCACCGAGGAAATCTGGGAGGGATCGCTGAAAGTCGGATTTACTGAAATCCGCCTGGCCTTCCATCTGTTCAAGCAACAGGACGGAAACTACGCCGGCACCATGGATAGCCGAGACCAGGGAGCGACCGGCATCATTCTCGATGGCGTCAGCGTCAATGAGGACGTGGTGCGACTGGAACTAAAGAGTGCGAAGATGGTTTTCGAAGGAAAACTGGGGAAAGACCGACAAGAATTGACGGGCCATCTCAAACAGTTCGGCCTCACCTTGCCCCTGACGCTCAAGCGAGTGGCAAAGGCTCGTGAACCCAAGCGACCGCAGACACCACAAAGGCCATTTCTCTATGAGGAAAGAGAAGTCACTTATGAAAATAAGAAAGGTGGCGTCAAGCTGGCCGGGACTTTGACATTACCCAAAACCCAAGGCCCGTTTCCGGCCGTGATCCTGATTACGGGCTCCGGCGCGCAAGACCGCGATGAGACGATTCTGGGTCACAAACCATTCCTGGTCCTGGCCGATTATCTGACCCGCCGTGGCATTGCCGCGTTGCGGGTGGACGACCGCGGCGTGGGAGGCTCGACCGGTAACGTCCAGGATGCTACATCTGATGACTTTGCTGACGATGTGCGTGCGGGTGTGGAGTTTCTGAAAGGGTTGAAGGAGATTGACGTCGCGCGGATCGGTCTCGTCGGACACAGTGAAGGGGGCAACATCGCGCCACTTGTCGCGAGCCAGTCACAGGACATCGCGTTCATCGTGCTCCTGGCCGGGTGCGGATTGCCGGGCGAGGAGATCTTGTATCTCCAGGGGGCGGCCCTGCTCAAAGTCGCTGGGGCCGACGCTGCAACTCTCGCTCGCCAGAAGGAACTTCAGGAACGCATGTTTGCCGTGCTACACGAGGAAAAAGACAAGGCCGCCGCGGAAACCAAAATCCGCGCCGCGCTGAAGGACCTATCGTCCAAGCCAGGACAGGGCGACGAAAAGCAGATGCTGGAAATGTTACCGCTGCTGGACGGTCAGATTCAGATGGTTCTGACCCCCTGGTTTCGCCATTTCCTGGATTATGACCCCCGACCCGCGTTGCGCAAGGTAACCTGTCCCGTGCTGGCCCTCAATGGAGAGAAAGACCTGCAAGTTGACGCCGCGGCGAATCTGAAGGCCATCGAAGCGGCCTTAAAAGAGGGCGGAAACCGCCATGTCACAATTCAGACACTGCCCAATCTGAACCATCTTTTTCAGAGTTGCAAAACGGGATCCCTCTCGGAATACGGTGCCATCGAAGAGACCTTCGCACCCGCAGCGCTCGAGACCATCGCGAAGTGGATCTTAGAACGAACGGCCGGGCAGTCAAAGCCTTGACTGACGCCGAAGCAACTTCGGTGGCGTCATTCTTGTAGCCGAAGTCGTGAGACTTTGGGCGAGTGTCCTGAAACGCCTGGATTCTCACGAATCCAGCTACGACACGCGACCGTAATGCATTTTGCACAGTCCATCGGGCGAAGTGCAATGGAAACGCAGTCCGTCCGTCTCGAATGGCGAGCTCTATTGTCATTGCACCACAAGTGTTTATGGCGTTCGAACCGCATGCGGCACGCCCCTTGCATAAGTCACTCCGGCGGTACACCACCGCCATCAGGAGTCTGAACGACTCTGCTATTTTGGAGGAGTTGACAATGAAATTAATTGTTGCCCTTATTCGTCCAGAGAATCGTGCCGCAGTCCTGGACTCGACCAAAGATCTGGATGTGAGTTTGGTTTCGATCAGCCAATCCAGTGACGGCGGAACTCAAGTCATTTCTGGCACCTATCGCGGTGCGGATGCACGAACACACTCGCCGAAGCTGCGGCTGGAAGTGGCTGTGTGCGACGATCTGGTTGACGAAGTCGTCGACGCGATCATCTTCGCAGCTGGAACTGATGCCTCGACACTCAGAACGTGCCACGTCTTCGTGATGCCATTGGAAGAATGGGTTCAGTTTCCGGATGTGGAGTCAGTACCTCAGAGGACAAACCGAGACGACAGCACACGAGAGGAACACGTACTGACGTCGTCGCCTTGGAGGCTCTGGCCATAAGCCGGACGAGCCATGGCGAGTGTCAGGCACCCAGGCAGTTTTGGCAAGTGGTTTCAACCACACCGAGGCTTTCCTCGAAAGAGGTTACCTCAAATCTCAAGCGAATTGCCAATTGCCATTGGGTCCTACACTCGCCATGAATACATCGTACCAATCACTGCACTCTGTAAAAGTGTTCCAAAATAGTTCTGACGAGTGATAGAAACACACTTGATCGATCTCTCTTGTAGGCGGTTAGGCAAATGATTTTCCTAAATCGATATCCGCGCCTGATTTCTGCGGTTTTTCTCTGTTGCGTGGGACCGGGCTTGCCTGTCATCACACATGCCGCGGAGATGGTCCGCGCTGAACCTGTTGCGATTCCCGCTTTGCGGCAGTCCCATTCGAGGGGATGGGAAGTTGTGGAGAGTCCTAACTTTCGGTTCTTTCATCAAAAACAAAGCGCGCTGGTGACTCGACTGGCGAAGCTATGCGAGGAATCTCGGACCGTTATTCGCGATCGCTGGTTGGGATCGGCCGCCAAGCAGACATGGGTGATCAAATGCGACGTCTACCTCTATGCCGTGGCCGCTGACTTTCAACGTCAAACACGTTGTCCCGCGGATACATTGGGCGTTGCCGATTTGGAAATCGGAGAGGGGAAAGTCTGGAAACGTCGTGTGTACCTGCGTTCGGATCACGAAGCCTGTCTCGCGGTGATCGGTGTCCACGAGTTGGCCCACGTCATCCTCGCCGAGCGATTTACTCAACGGCAGATCCCACGCTGGGCTGACGAAGGGATCGCCTTGAATTCAGAACCGTTGTCCCGTCAACAGGACACGCGCCGCTGGCTGGCTGCCGAAGTTCGTCAGGGCCGAGGTTTCACGCTGTTCCAACTCATTTCAATGAGGCAACTTCCCCAGGACAAACTTTGGGGAGATTTATTCTATGCTCAAAGCGGTTCATTGATTGAGTACCTGTTGTCGCAGAATTCGAACTCGGAAGAAGCAGTGCTGCAAATTGTGGAGAGTTGGCAGCAACAGGGCCCGGATCAGTCTTCGCAGCGTGCCACTTTGGCAAAGTTGGAGGCCGAGTGGAAGGCTTGGCTGCTGAAATCTGACGCGACCGGTGAATCAGGGCGGCAGGTTGCCGCTGATCGACCGTGACACCGCTATGGGGAAGTGAGATTGCGAATTCCTCTTCCATCCACTTTGAAGGATGTCGCCATGAAGTTGGTTGTTGCCATCATTCGCCCAGAACACCGCGCACCAATTCTGAATTCGATCAACGAACTCGGTGGGCGCGTGGTATCGCTCAGCCAGGTCCGGGACGGCGGAACGCCTGTCATTCCGGGAATTTTCCGCAATGACCATGTTCACACGCATTCGTTGCGCCTGCGATTGGACATTGCGGTGAACGACGAACAGGTTGAAAAGGTCGTCAAAGCGATCGGTCTCTCACCGGGAGCGTGCCATATCCTGGTGCAACCCTTGGATGAGTGGCTTCGGATTGCAAGTGTGGAGCAAGGAATCTTGGCGACTCCGTAATCCATCGCATCAACGCGTGATTCAAGACGGACGGAAACGATTGGAAGCGGGATCTATTGCATTCGCGATCACACAGGATGCGCAGCGTATTGATGTCCATTCCACTCGGCAATTCCAGTTGGTTGGCTTGGCTCTAACACGAACAAAAGTCATTTGAAGGATGTGATGATGCCGTTAATTGTTGCCTTCATTCGCCCGGAACACCGCGCCGCGGTTCTGGAATCCATCGACAAGTTAGACGCCTGTGTGGTGGCGCAGAGTCAGCTTTGTGACGGAGGAACGCTGGTCGCTCCGTGTCGAGTGGAACAGATCCAGAAAGTTGACCAATTGGATGCCTGCGTGGTGTCGTTAGGTCCCGTCGCCAATCAGAGAGCGCCCGTCACAACCGGAAGGCAACGGGGCGCGGAAGTTCGGCCCGACACTCCCCGTTTGCGGTTGGAAGTGGCGGTGAACGAATTCCTGGTTGACGAGATCGTCGAAGCGATTTTTTACTCTGCGGAAATGGATCTCTCAACACACGACAAGACCTGCCGAATTGTCGTGTTGCCGTTGGAAGAATGGCGCGAGTTTCCGGACAGGGAGTGAGCGCACCTGTCCGCGAACGTTGAAGATCGTAACCGCAGGCAGTGCCTTGGGATCTTTAACGAGTCGCCCTGACTCCCAAAGCCTTCGCCCAAGAATCGTTCAATTGGCGGTGACGTGACCTCCCTGTTAGACTAGATCCTAAAGGGAGGCCAGGATGTTCGATGCCGTCGCCAATTCTTTTCTATTGATCCTCGTCACCGTTTTGCTGGTACTTCTCAATGGTGTGTTCGTCGCCGCGGAATTCGCTATTATCTGTGTGCGTCGTACACGGTTGGAGGAACTCGCGGGGAAGGGAATCCCAGCTGCTCGGAACGCGATCGCCCTGGCCGATCATGTGAGCGAATATCTCGTCGTGACGCAGGTTGCGGTCACCGCGATCAGTTTGGGCGTCGGCTGGCTTGGTGAGGACGCGTTCGTGCGTCCGTTTCTCTTTCTCTTTTCGGTTGACGGCGTCCCGAGTCCGTTCCTGCACGCGGCGGCGGTTGCGAGCGCGTTTCTACTCATCACGGTGATGCATGTCGTCGTGGGGGAACTGGTCCCCAAGAACCTGGCCATTGGAAAGGCCGAGTATCTGCTGCTGTTTCTGGCTCGCCCGCTCCAGATCCTGCATTTCGTTTTGCGGCCGGTCCTGCGGTTGCTGCATTTGTTCTCGGCCACCATTCTGCGACTGCTGGGACACCGGGACGCGTCCCAGGCGCCATTGACGGAGGAGGAGCTCAAACTGGTCCTCGCCCAGTCGCATCAGGGTGGGATCATCAGTGCCGGTGAAGCGCGGATTATTGTTAAGGCCTTCGAGTTTGCTGACATCTGGGCTGAGGAAATCATGATTCCTGCCGAGGATGTGGATTACATCTCGCTGGCGCGCCCGTTTACTCAGAACCTGGAAGTCGTGCGAAATCATCGCCATGCTCGGTTGCCCCTGTGTCGTGACGGGTTGGATTCGGTCTTCAGCACGATCAGCATGAAGGACGCATGGCCGCTCATCGCAGCGGAAGCTTCGAACGCGGCGTTCCAACAGGTGGCGCGACCTCTGGTCAAGGTCCGCATTGACTCTACTCAGGATGACATCCTGCGACTACTCCAGGAAGGGCGGAGCCAATTAGGCATCGTCCGCGATGCAGCCGATTCAAAAACTTTGGGGATCGTCTCTCTCGAAGATGTCCTCGAGTCCCTCTTGGGGAACGTGCGTGAGGCCAACTCATCTGATTTGCGGAATACGACGATCAAGCGTCCTGACGCCCGTGAGTGATCTCGCATCGCAAAGACGATGTGTTCCCAAGTGTGCTCGGCCGCACAGGTGTGTGCGAAGTTCGCTCGTGTCATGACTCGAAGAGTGAAATTGGAAGACAAATCGCGAATTGACCGGCTCGGAAACGCTCGATGAACCGAGACCGGGTGGCCAGGCATCGTGCATTTTGCAATGTCCCGCCGGGCAAAACGCATGTCCGTCCGTCCGCTGAGATTCACTCCAATTCCATAACTGCCACCTATTTCGGTGGTTATGACTTCTTTACCTATCCCGGCACAGGGATTGCTTTTACCGTCATGAAATTCTTGCTGGTTGATGAGTTCGAGAAATGTGAACCTTTGAACAAAAGTTCGCCGCATCCACGGAAATGGCGCAGGTAATGCGATAGCAGGCTGACGCATGCATAAGTTCCTGGATGGTGCGAGTAACAAACCCCGTTTTCACAAGGAGTGCTGATTGTGGACCTGACATTTTGGATTCCGGCGATGTTACTGCTGGGACTCTTAGCAATAGGCCTGATGTTCGCTTTCGTGAACGCCTGCGACAAGGTGTGAAAGGAATTACCGTGATTCTCTTGACTTCTTCACTGACTATTTTGTTGTTCATTTACCTTCTGGCCGCACTCTTGCGTCCAGAATGGTTTTAGTGTCGAAAGGACGCACTTTGTATGTGGACACTCCCCATCTTGTTCATCACCGCGACTGTCGCGCTCTCAATACCCGTCGGTATCTGCCTGGCCAAAATTATGGACGGGCAACTGCGGATGCCAAGTCTCTTCCGTCGAGTGGAGGATCGACTCAATACCGGGCCACAAGACTGGAAGCAATACGCCATTTCGATGTTGCTCTGGAATATGTTGGCGTTCGTGGTCGGATTCCTGGTCTTACAATTTCAAGCCTACTTGCCGCTAAATGCGGATCACAAGGGCACGCTGTCGCCGACCACGGTATTTAATACGCTGTGTTCGTTCCTCAGTAACACCAACTTACAACACTACTCCGGTGAAGTTCATCTGACATACTTCAGTCAGCTCTTCGTCATCTGTTGGAAACAGTTTCACACGCCAGCAATTGGCCTGGCCGTGCTGGCTGCGGTAATTCGCGGCTTACGCGGTGATCGGAATATGGGCAATTTCTACGTCGACCTGTGGCGAGCCACCGTTTACGTGATGGTTCCCTTGTCTGCCATCGTGTGTGTTCTGCTGATGGCGGGTGGCATGCCGATGACACTGGAAGGAAATGCGACTGTCACTGGAGTAGAGGGCGCGGAACAAGTCATCGCCCGCGGTCCGGTCGCGGCCATTGTGGCTGTCAAACAGTTGGGAACTAACGGCGGCGGCTTCTTCGGACCAAACTCAACACATCCGTACGAGAATCCGAATGATTGGACAAACTTCCTCGAATGCCTGTGCATCATGCTGCTGCCGATGGCTGCGGTCATCATGTTCGGTCGAATGCTGAAAAACATGCCGCATGCAGTCTTGATCTTTGGAGTCATGCTGGTCTTGTTTGCGAGTTTCACCGGTTGGGCTGTGTATTGGGATTCGATGTATCCCAATCCTGCGCTGACCGCACATGCGGCGCAATCCTATTCGATCGCTGACGCGTCCGCCGAAGGTGGACAACGTACGATATCATTGCCGGAGATCGAAGGGTTACCGGTCGATCAGGAGTTGGGCAATCTTGAAGGCAAAGAGCTGCGGTTCGGAACTTCCGCGGGTCCGACCTGGGCTGGTTTTACAACCTGTACTTCGAATGGTTCGGTGAATTGCATGCACGATAGCCTGAACCCGCTGGCCGGCATCACGCCGTTGGCTGGAATGTGGCTGAACTGCAATTTCGGTGGTGTGGGTGTGGGATTGATCAACATGTTGATTTATCTGATCGTCGCCGTCTTCCTCGCCGGATTGATGGTTGGACGAACTCCCGAATACTTGGGCAAGAAAGTCGAGGCTCGCGAAGTCAAATTGGCGATGCTCGCGCTGTTGATTCACCCCTTGATGATTCTCTTGCCGACCGGACTGTTCTGTGCTTTGGAATGGGGTGCCAAATCGACCAACAACCCTGGCACGCATGGCTTCTCCGAGATCTTGTATGAGTTCACATCGTCCTCTGCGAACAATGGTTCGGGCTTTGAAGGCCTGGCTGATACTTACGGCTTCGCTGACAACACTGCGCCAGGACCATATTCCCCGCACTGGGATATCGCTTGCGGATTAGTCATGGTCTTCAGCCGGTTTATTCCGATCATCGCGCCGCTGGCGTTTGCCGGCAGCCTGGCGATGAAGAAGCCGACGCCCTTTACTTCGGGAACATTGCGAACCGACACACTTACGTTTGGATTTGTCCTGTTGGGCACGATCATCCTGGTCGGTGCACTGCTGTTCTTACCTGCCGCGGTCTTGGGACCGGTGGCGGAGCATCTCGGACCGCTACCCTTTGGACAATAGAGTCGGGCCACATAGACATTCAGCGATTAAAAATCTGAAAGGATTTTATGAATAACACCCATGTACCTGTTTCTCCGACTGGCGAGAGTTCATCGCCCGAGGAGTTGAAACTTTCGCGCCGGGCGAGCCGGCATTTCGGACTGTTCACTTCACACTTGTTAAAAGAGGCACTGAAGCATTCGTTCTTAATGCTGCGCCCCGATATCCAGTGGAAGAATCCTGTGATGTTCGTGGTCTGGATCGGAACGGTTCTCACGTTCGTCTACACCATTGCACACATGTTCGGTTATCAGACCCAAGCCTCGTTCGGATATCTCGTCGCTCTGGATGTGTGGCTGCTACTTACGCTCCTTTTCGCGAATTTCGCTTCAGCTTTGGCGGAAGCCAGAGGCAAAGCGCAAGCGGATACGTTGCGTAAGACGCGTCGGGAAACGCCAGCATCGCGGTTGATTCGCTATGACTCAAAAACTCCCTACCTGTCGATGGCACGAGCCAATCGCGCTGGTCTGGAAGAAATAACGTCGACCGAATTGAAAGCGGGTGATGTCGTCTACGTGGAAGTCGGACAAGTCGTGCCGGGTGATGGCGAGATTATTGAAGGAGTCGCTTCGATCGACGAATCGGCGATCACCGGTGAATCGGCCCCTGTCGTCCGGGAAGCGGGCGGAGATCGTTCCGGCGTTACGGGTGGCACACGCGTCCTTTCCGATCAAATCGTGGTCCGCATCACGGCCGGTGCTGGCAAGTCGTTCCTCGATCGCATGATCGCATTGGTCGAAGGGGCGCTCCGTCAGCGGACCCCCAACGAGATTGCTTTATCCATCGTTCTGGCAGCATTCACGTTCATTTTTCTGATCGTGACCGCCGCCCTTTGGCCGATGGCCTTTTACGCCGAAACCTACATGCAAGGCTATTTGGGGACGAAGGAGCCGATTCGAGGGCTTGGGACCGACATACCGACGTTGGTCGCCTTGTTGGTCTGCCTCATTCCGACCACGATCGGTGCCTTGTTGTCTGCCATCGGCATCGCGGGAATGGATCGTGCATTGCGCGCCAACATCCTGGCGAAGAGCGGCAAAGCCGTTGAAGTCGCCGGCGACGTCGATACACTACTGCTCGATAAGACCGGTACGATCACGATCGGTAATCGCAAGGCCACGCAATTCATTCCCGTCGACGGATATGCTCCTGCTGAACTAGGGCGTCTGGCCGCCCTCGCATCGTACGCTGATGCCACGCCGGAAGGGAAAAGCATTGTCGAGTTGTATCAGAACTCGTTCGCCCAAAGTGCGGGAGGTACGAGAAGTGGCACTCTCGAAGCCGAGATTCCAACGGGTTCGAAATTCGTTGAGTTCACGGCTCAAACGCGGATGAGCGGCGTGGATCTCTCCGACGGCCGGACGATTCGCAAGGGAGCGCCCGATTCGGTCATTCAATACGTCGGTCGAAATAAAGGCGTTATTCCTGGGCGATTGCAGTCACAAGTGGACGAAGTCGCGTCGCGAGGTGCGACGCCCTTGCTCGTCTGCGACGGCAGCAAAATCGCTGGTCTGGTGGTATTGGAAGATATCCTGAAGCCGGGAATGAAAGACCGCTTCGAGCGGTTGCGACGGATGGGGCTGCGTACTGTCATGGTGACCGGGGACAATCCCTTGACTGCCAAGGCCATCGCGGAACAAGCTGGCGTTGACGACTACATTGCTCAAGCGACACCTGAGGCCAAGCTCGAATACATCCGCAAGGAACAGGCTGCGGGGAAACTCGTCGCGATGATGGGGGACGGCACGAATGATGCGCCAGCCCTGGCACAGGCCGACGTCGGCGTGGCCATGAACTCAGGCACGCAGGCCGCGAAAGAAGCCGGCAACATGGTTGATCTCGATAGCGACCCCACGAAGTTGATTGAGGTCGTTGAGATTGGCAAGCAGTTGCTGATGACTCGCGGTGCGTTGACGACATTTTCCATCGCCAACGATCTGGCAAAATACTTCGCGATTATCCCGGCACTATTCGCGGCGACTTTACCCTGGCTGAAGCCGTTTGACATTATGCACCTGCATTCGGCGACTTCGGCGATCCTGTCGGCCGTGATTTTCAACGCACTGATCATCCCGCTGCTGATTCCCATCGCCTTGAAGGGGGTCACGTACCGACCGGTGGGTGCCGACGCATTGTTGCGACGTAATCTTCTCGTCTGGGGCTTAGGTGGTGTGATTGTCCCGTTCGTCGGGATCAAGCTCATCGACCTGTGTCTCGTGGCTTTAAGGCTGGCGTAATTCCAACCACATCTCTCAAGGAGCTACTAATATGATCCGTCACTTGACCGCCAATCTCTGGCTGCTGGTTTTGACAATCGTGATTTGTGCAATCGTGTATCCAATGGCGATGTTGGGCATCGGCCAGGCTGTGTTTCCCTCCAAGGCCAACGGCAGCCTGATCACCGACAAAAAAACCGGAAAGCTGATCGGCTCGAGCCTGATCGCTCAACCGTTTGCGAGCGATGAATACTTTCAACCGCGACCTTCGGCCGTCTCGTACAATGCGGCGGCGACCGGCGGTTCCAACTGGGGCGCGAACAATCCGAACCTGCGCAAGCGTGTCGTAGGGGCTCTTGGTCCCATGCTGAAATATCGCGACGGTCGCCCTGTTGGTCCGGACATCGTCGTCTGGGTCCAGGACAATTTAAAGCAGGACCAAACCATTTTATCTCAGTGGGTCGAGAGCGATCCCTATCTGGCCGAACGCTGGGGCTCCGCCAATGGCGATTTTCTGGCGGGTTGGGGGAAAGAACATGCTGATGATGTGGCTGGCTGGAGCAAAGACAACTCGGACGCCGAGATCACTCCCACGGGCTTAGCTTCGTTGTTCTTCGCCAGCTATGCCAAAGGTACGACTGCGACTTGGCCCGAGACGAACGGAACCGATCTTCAAGTGGCCTTCTTCGAACACTGGTGGAGAGCTCATCCGAAAGCGGACGTGCAGCCGATTCCAGCCGATCTCGTCATGACCTCAGGCTGCGGTCTGGACCCGCATATCACGCTCAAAGGCGCTCTCTATCAACTCGACCGAGTGGCCGGGAAATGGGCGGCGACCGCAAAACAAGATCCTGCTCAGACGAAGAAGGACATCGAAATCCTGTTACGTTCGAAGGCCACGGCCCCGCTGGGCGGACTGGTTGGCGTCGAATTGATCAATGTGCTGGAGGTGAACCTGGCTCTGAAGGACCTTTACGGAGCATGACCAAGATACTTTGTGAACCGGTTCCCTTAAGTTCCACCCGCGGACGGGAATGGCACGAGGGAGCCGGTGATTCACTAGTGCCTTGGACTTTGGAGCAAGAACCCGCGCATCGATTATTGTCGCAAGATATCAACTCGGGAATTGACATCTATCGCATCGATATGTGGGATGGAGTGAGTCAATTGCGTTCCGGGCAGTGACAACCAACTGGATCATTTTTCATGACGCGACCCGAGCAAGATCGGATCTGAATTCGTGATCGACCAAAGGGTGCTTTCATGACTTCACAGGCCTTCGAAACGCACGACGACTATGACGAAATCCTCCCCAAATACGATTGACTCGCGGATTGCACGAGTGCGAGTCTTTACTTTTCTCAATTGCTGGCAACTGAGAAGCCAGGCTGCGATCTGGAGTCATTGGCACCATGGGCGCCAGGAACGGCGCGGGCGTGCCGGCCGCGATCCAGGCACGGATCACCTCCTTCTCTGCTGCGGACAACGCACCTGTTGGCGATTCTTCCGGGGGCATTTCATCGCGGCGAACAAGCTCCCACAATTCCGACTCGCCTGGGAACGATGGTACTATCATCTCACGGTTTCCGGCAATCCGCGTGAGATCGAGAATATATCCGAACCGCCCCTCGGGCTTCACCAAATTCGGTCCGTGACAAGTGGCACATTTGGCTGAAAAAATGGCGAGAGTTTCGGAAGCCAGGTCTCGCTGCCCGTCCGCTGCCCGTCCAGACGCAGGCATTTGGCAGAGGAACAAAGCCAGGAACGTGCACAAACTTGGAATGATTCGATTCATGCCTTTCTCCTTCAGATTGGCCAGCCGATAACCTTCCCGCAGACCCGATCGGCACATCCATAAACGCCGTGAAGAAAGTTCGAGGCTGATTTCACACTCATTCAGCCAGGCGAAATCTGCGGGAGTAAAATCCTTCACGGCGTAGCCCCACTGAGCTGCCAAGCATGTTGCCACAGTCATCCAAGCGTCGGGTCCGCGATCGCCAGAGAACCCCTATTTTCTGTGTAACCGACTGTCGTCACGCCAAGTACGCCACGCAATCGCTCCGCAGGAAGGTCTCGAATCGGTCCGGGAGTTCCCTTGCCTGGCTCATTCTGTGGAAATGCCGTGGAGCGCGCGGTATGAAACACGACCTTTCCTTCG
>JAQGHT010000205.1 GCA_028291565.1 Planctomycetaceae bacterium
GCGGCTGACTTGCGAATTGGGACGCTCACCAACGTTGACGCCATCGGGCTGTACGGTCACGCGTTCGGCCACCGCGAAGATTACATCCAGCCGATGACTGTTGTAAACGACGCCAATTCCTTGTCGCTTCAATTCCGCAATGATCGCGAATAACCGGCCGACCTCGTGGGAAGTCAGTGCGGCGCTCGGTTCATCCATGACGATGATGCGGGCTTGAAACGCTAATGCCTTTGCAATCTCGACCAGCTGTTGCTGCGCCGTGGTCAGCCGACGGCAGGGTAGATCGAGATCGATTTCGACTCCGAGCCGCTGAAAGAGTTCGGCCGCTTTTCGCCGCTCCTGGGATTGCGCGATAAAGCCAGTGCGGGTGGGTTCTTGACCTAAGAAAATGTTCTCGCAAGCATTCAGGCCGGGAACGAGGTTGAACTCTTGATAGATCACGGCGACGCCCGCGCGACGGGAATCCTGCGGCGACGAAAAATGCTGGGCGGATCCGGCGATCTCAATCGAACCCGCGTCAGCGCGAAAGGCGCCCCCCAGAACCTTCATCAATGTGCTTTTTCCGGCACCGTTTTCGCCAAGCAATGCCAGGACTTCACCTGCGTGTAGAGACAGGCTCACACCGCGCAACGCCTGCACGCCGGGAAATGACTTCACGATCCCGCGCATTTCCAGCAGCGGAAAAGTTGGCGTTGAGCCTGGTGGCAATGACGACAATGCGGCGGCTGTGGTCATAGTCCCAGTGCCTGTTCTAAAGCCTGACGCATCACCGCCGCATCCGGTTCAATACCGGTCCAATACTGCACCCCGACTATCCCCTGATTGACGAGCATCCCTAATCCGTCGAGAGCCGTGCAGCCACGTGCCGCCGCGTCGCGAATCAGTCGGGTTCGAGGCGGATTACCGATCACATCGGCGACCACCGTGCCCGGTTTCAGCGAGTCAATATTCAGATTCAGCCGGGCTTGGGCGTCATAGAGTCCGATGGACGTCGCGTTGATCACCACGTCTGTGCCGACCGGAATCGAATAATCTCCATCCCAGACAACCAGCTCGGCATTGAGCTGCAGTTTGTGACGCAGCAAATCGACAAGTTCGGCCCCTCGCGCTTTGGATCGATTCACAATGGTGATCTGCCGAATTCCCGCCAGCCCCAGTTCCACGGCAATCGCCCGCGCCGCGCCGCCAGCTCCGAATAGCACGACAGACTTGCCCCTCGGGTCTGTGACAGACGTTAGCGATTTCAGGAAACCCTTCCCGTCGGTGTTCTCGCCGATCAATTGAGCACCGCGCCGCACAACACAATTCACCGCTCCCATCAAGGCTGCCGATTCGCCGAGGCCATCCAGATGGGAAATCACAGTGACTTTGTGTGGCAGACTGCAATTGAAGCCGCGAAATCCCAGAGCTCGAGCTCCCCGGACGGCCGTGCCCAAGTCTTCGGGCGTGACTTCCATATTGACATATCGCCAGTGCAATCCGTGATGTGCAAATGCGGCTTCAATCATGACCACGGTCGGATTTCCCGCAGCACCCTGGGACATCGATCCGACGAGTTCGTGCAAAAAGTTTTGTTGATCACTCATGACAACCTGAATTTCGCGAATGTTTGAAAGGGAGGTCAACGATTGGAACCTCCCATGTAGCCAAGGTCGCCAGACCTTGGGAGATCGAAGGATCGGCGAAGTTATTATCGTCGGATTGGAGGGCGACGCTTCCGTTTTGAAGTTGCGTTATTTTTTGTGGCACTACGCCACCACCGACCCCGAGTCGGTGGAGCGCTGACTGGCAGGCTAATCAAATCTCCTGAAAATTGCGTGCTCGACGTGTGGTCTGGTTTGCCCCTCTGCCGCCGCGAGTGAATCGCCTTCTGATGATTGAGCATACTTTCGCGGCGGCAGAGGGGCAAACCAGACATGAGCGTTGAGGAATTCTTTGATTCGTTAGTCTTAGCTGGCCAATCAGCGCTCCACTGACGCGGGGTCAGTGGGGGCGAAATTCTTGGACGGCGCGCGTCCGCTCCGCGCCAAAACAGTGCAAACTAGAAAGCCGATGCCTTGCTCTACCGATACTTATCTCCGACAACAATTGACCCGCCGATCTCAAGTGGTGTTTGAGTCAACCGCCCCAATCTCTCACGAGATTGGCTACGAATTTGGCGTCCATGTGATGACGTGCATGACGATTACTTCAATTCCGGATCCTTGTCGGCGTCGGCCTTTCGATAAAGGCGGGTGGGAATCAACCTCTGCGGTTCAAGCGTTTCGCCCTTCGAATGCTGCACGATGGCCGTGACGATTTCGATTCCCATTTTGTCTGGAAACTGAATCGGATCGGCGTAGATTTTGCCGTCTTTGATGGCTTGTTTGCCTTCCGGTTGGCCGTCGAAACCGACGATCAGCACCTGGTCCGCCTTACCGGCCTTTTCCAGGGCGGCGCGGGCACCGAGTGCCGCAGGATCATTAATGGCAAACACGCCGCGCAAATCGGGATGGGCCTGCAATGAATCTTCCGCAGCTTTGTAGCCCATATCCTTTGCGCCGCCACTTTCAAGCTCGGCGACGAGATCGATCTTTGCCCCGCCCTTTTTATTGTGCGCATCAATGACTTCGCGAAATCCTTTGACTCGCAGGATACAAGATTCGGCTTGTTTGAAATGGAGAATCGCAACCTTACCACCCGCTTCGCCCAGTGCCTCGATCATCGCCTGTCCCGCTTCCTTGCCGCCCCCATAGTTGTCCGTCGCGACTTGCGTGGCGATCTTTACTCCAGGCTCGTTACACGGAATGTCAACGGTGAACACGGGAATCCCCGCCGCGTTTGCTTCTTGAATAACAGGAATGATCGACTTCGAATCGCACGGGCTGAGCACAATTGCGCTCACTTTCTTGACGATAAAGTCCTTGATCTGGTTGCTCTGCTTGGCGACGTCCTTATCACCGCTGACCACGATCGTCTCATAACCCCGCAACTTGCCCTCGGCAGTGATGTTGTCGCCAATTACCTTGAAAAAGGGATTGTCGAGCGTCAGCAAAGAGACGCCAATTGTCCGTTTCGGAATTTCTGAGGCCGTTTTCGGTGCCCCTGAACCGGGAGTTTTCGCGGTATCATCGGATTTCCCGCAGCCGATTGAACAAACCACCAGACTTGTCAGCAGGATCCACAGCGAGTGTTTCATAGTTGTTTTGCCTTATGAGAGCTTTTTCAGTGGCAGGAAGTGACTGGTCCGCAGCGTAATTCAATCTCGTTCCCATGCTCCGCATGGGAACACCGCATTCTGAAGCTCTGCTTCTTTTTGAGGCGGGTACGATTCGGATCGTGAGGAAGCGGAGCTTCGAAAACTGCATTCCCAGGCAGAGCCTGGGAACGAGTTGAAGTCTGTGAACACGAGTCGAGATTTTCAATGCCTACAATTTGCCCGACTTCAGAAATTCGTGTCGCACCGCGCTGACCACACGTTTGCCTGTCGTCGAGACAAACGTCACTTGTCCCGGCCCGAAATCCAGTGTCTGGACCATTTCGAAGCCATCGGGAATCTTGACGACTCCCTGAATATAGTTCACAGAGGTTGGCTGTGAAGGTTTCAATTCAATCGCAGTCGCGACGCCCTGTTTGGTGAGCATGTTTTCACGCGTCGAAGCCGCCAGTCCGTCAGCAAAATACGACGTGACATCTTCGAGCCCCAGACAGTTGTTGCGGCCGTTCCAGGGATGCCCGTGACGGCCGTGATTTTCAATCCAGAAGACGGTACTGTTCAACACGGCCGGATCTTTCAGGGAGAACCACAGATACCCAGCGTCCGTAAAGGTGGCCGTCATCCAGGCGGGGCCGTGCGTTTTCTCCCACGGTTCATTCACAAGTTGAATCAAGTCGGCGTGCCCCTGGCGAGCCGGCAATTTGGTCAGGTCGGCGTCGGGTTCCCCTTTCCAGGCGACGGGGACTTTGGCCAGAGACGTCCACTTCGCGCCCGGCTGCAGCGATTGATACTCCCGTTGCTTCGGATCTCCAAATAATCCCGGATAAGTCATTCCAAAGCGAAATGGACTGGCAACGAGCCGCACGGTTCCCTCTTTGTCGGGCATCGCCAGAGTCGCATGATGTCCCAGTGGCACTCGACCGGCAAAGCCGTCAATTGTGTCTCGCGAGTAGATCACATTTTGACCATCAACGAGTGAAAGTTCCTTGGTGACTCGGCCCTGACGTGCGTGGGTCTCAATTGACATCGTCAGCGTGGTTACGTCGGCCAATTTCTTCGTTCCGGCGAACTTCCATTTCGTCCCCACGATTTCACCGTGTGGCGGATGCTTTTCACCGCCCACTTCTTCCGAGTTGCTACCAAACGGCATACAGAAGAAATCACCTCGCAACGGAACCAGCACGGGAGCCGGCATCACGGTCGGCTTTTCATCCTGCCACGGGCTGACATAGTACGGCTGCACGGGCTTGCCGGAGTCACGAAAAAACGTGACGGGGGCCATATGGCCACCGATCTCGGTCACAGCCAGTTCCACCTGCGGCGTGGTCACGATGAAACTCGGTTGCGAGTGCACCGTTCGAACGGCGGCTTCATCTGCGCGACAGCAAGTTGCAGTATTTGCCGAGAAAGCGAAGACAACCAACAAGATTAAGGCCTGACGACTGGCTTGTAATAGCTTCATGGGATGGCTTCTCGAGATGCATAGCACAAGATGTAGAAAGTCAGAGATGCAAGCTGATTGTATTCAGGCCGACAGTAAGAATCACTGTGGGCCAGCGATACAATGATGACTCCGCGACGACATTGCAACCGAAACGCAGCAAATGAGTTGAGCGTTTCGGCGTCACAGCCGACGGAGTTACTGGTGCGGTCTAACGCTGACCGCTCCGATTTGCAACAGGAATCGTGCCATTGCTTTACTGCGTGTTTATCAGATTGAGAATCACTCAATCGGTACAAACATTCACGACATCAACGGCACATCATCGACGGCCGCCAGCAATCGCTCCACATCGGCGTCTTTCCAGGGGCGATCGGTGACCCCTAACGGTGAACGGCACGGACCGATATCGATCTGATACTTGATCCGCATTGCAGATCGCAAAAATGTCCACGTTGACTGTGACGACAGGATTTCATCCAGGGCCACTTGAAAAGCCATCATGAAACGGCTTCCCGCAGAGACTGAGCCGCCCACAAACGCAGCTCTTGCGGCACTGCAGGCAGGTCCCCAGATATTGTAGAAAGTCCCAATTGCTCCGCTGACGCCACACAGCGCAGCGTGGCACATCACTTCATCCGCCCCACTGAAGAGCTGCAAACGATCACCGGCGTAGGCACTGATCAAACCTAATTGGTAGAGATCGCGCTCAGTGAATTTCATTCCGGCAATGTTCGGCAAGCCAAGCAAGCGGTCAACGTATTCGCGGCCTCCCAGAGACAGCGTATTCACAATGCTCAGGTGGTAGACGAAGAACGGAAGTTCGCCCGCTTCGCCGATCTGACGATAGTGTTCGAAGACGGCGTCGGCACCAGTTCGGTAGTAGATTGGTCCCACGCTGGAAATCGCATCCGCCCCGATTTTCGACGCGTGCCGCGCCAGCGCCACCGATTCCTCAGTCGAAACCGCGCCGACATGCACCATGACGGGGATTCGACCTGCCGACGTTTTGACGACGCATTCGGCAACGGCCGTGCGTTGGGCCATCGACAGCAAAGGTCCTTGACCCGTCGAACCGAGCAGGTAGATTCCATCTAACTTCTGCTGTACAAAGAGCTCCACCAGTTTTTCGGTTTCGCCCAGCGCGGGTTGTCCAGACGCATCCAACGGAGTCAACATGGCGGGCCACAGACCACGGTATTTCTGAGTCATAGTCATTCTGGAATTGATTTCTACATGTTCGGAATGCTGGAGGGATACCGAGCGCGGGCATCAAGGGTGGGAAACTTGATTACAGGCGATCATTCTATCAACAGTCGCTGATCGAGAAAAGTTGAGGCAATCCGTCCGCGCGGATCTTGGGGCTCGAAATGAAATCGGACTTCTGAGGATCGGTTCTCGTACCGAAGTCGTCTTGCCGAATTGGACGGGACCGAGGTGCTACCACGCTGTCTCCTGGCGGGTTATCGAGTCCCAAGGTTCTGAATTGAACTCGAATTGCGATACTTTTCGCCGAACCCCCGCCACCTGGCTTGCCCAGGTGGGTCCACGGCCTATGCACTACTCGCTTTCCAGGGTTCAAGTAGTGCAAAGGCCGTTGAACCACCCCGGCGAGCGGGGTGGCGGGGGGATTAGCGAATAGTCTCCGAATTTGAATTTCAAAAGTGCAAAGGCACGCTTCATCCCGTCCTTGGACGCAACGGAGATTGTTGATACAATCCCGCCGATCAAATGGAGTTCAAGACGTGTCGCGCGACGCGTGTCACTTGCTGAGATTCAAGAATCACCGGTTGTCAAATCCTGAGTCCATCCTGGGACCTTATTGATATGGTTTTCAGAGTCAATGCACAGTTCAAGCCAGCATTTCAATTGATTCTGGTGGCTTGGGTCACCCTTATTTCGGCGACAGCTTTACCGGCGGCAGAACCATCATTGGTCAGCGTCGATGATCTCTACCGGCTCGATGCGCCATTGAATTCACTGGTCCTTCCAAACGACGGTGGGATGATTTACTCACGTCGTTGGTCAGATCGTTCATCGCGTACGGTACGATTTGCCTTATGGAAGGTCGAACGTGAAGTTTCGCAACGCCAGGCCCTGGAAAGCGGTGAGCCTGACGCTCGGCAGTTGTTGCTGTCGCCAGACGGCAAGTGGATTGTATTCCTCTCAACACGCGCATTTCCGGACGGGAAACCTGCATTTGCCACGGTTCCCCCCTATTCCGACCCGGCAACTGACATTTGGCTGATCGCCTCTGCCGGCGGAAAAGCAATTCCTCTCGCCGGCCGCGACAAGCCCTATGGTCGCGTTTTCAGCGATCCGTTTTATGGCAACGTGAGTTTCTCCGCCGATGGGAAACGACTGGTGTTTGTTGCGGATGACGGGCGCGACGTTCGCACTCCGGAAGAAATCCGGAACAATGTCCGAGTCGTTCGCGAGGATCAAGGCGAAGGCTATGAAGGCTACCGGCCGGCTCAGATCTGGATTGCTGACCTGCTGGACCGGCCCGCCGAGATCGCTGCTGCTCGGGTGACGCGCATGACGAACGACGAGACCTGGTATGGAGATCCCCAATGGACTCCTGATGGCAAGTCGCTCATCGTCCAGGCCAATATGACCTCTGAGCGGGAATCGGTGCGGTATAGCATCAATCAGAATTACGACCTGTGGCGAATCGATGTGGCGGACCACAGCCTGAGGCAATTGACTTCGGGGCCTGGACCAGAGGTTTCCCCCCGAGTTTCACCCGATGGCAAGCGACTGCTCTATCTCAGTATTCCGCGTCGTGGATCACACATGGATGTGTTCAGTCTCGCCGTCACAGACCTTAAGACGACCGCAACTCCGTCCCAGGTCCTATTTGATCAACACAGTCCTGAAGCAGATCCTCCACCGCATCTACCGCCCGTATTTCCACTCCCTCGAGACTGCTGGCTGACGGCCGACAAAATCTACTTTAATGCCAACGATCGGACGACGAGCCGCACGCAGGTCATCGATCTCGGCGCCGGACCGAAGGCCCTGGCCGACTCCAATCCTGAGTCCCAGCATGCGGATTTCGCCAGACAAGCGGCTGTCCGTCGTCTATTGAGTCCGCCTGCCGATCCGTTTCTTCAGGAGCGGATTGTTGCGAAAGCCGAAGTCGTCCACTGGAAAAGTACCGATGGTCTCGAAATTGAAGGCATTTTTACGCGTCCGACTCTGCCGGGGTGCCAGCCGCCGTTCAAGCTGGTGTTGTTTCCGCATGGCGGTCCACACAGTAAATCATCCCTGGGCTTTGATTTGACTGTCCAGGTTTTCGCGGCAAACGGTTACGCGGTCTTTCAGCCCAACTTTCGCGGCAGTGCTGGCTACGGCCAGCGTTTTATCAATGCCGATCGACTTGACCTCGGAGGCGGCGACATGAGTGACATCTTGACCGGTATTGACGAGCTCGTCAAAAAAGGCGACGTCGATTCGAAGCGTCAATTCGTCTACGGCAGCAGTTATGGCGGCTACACCACGACGTGGCTGATTGGCCAGACGCATCAGTTTCGGGCTGCCGTCCCTCAGAATGCCGTGACCGACCTGCATACGATGTGGGGACTCACGGATATTCAAAGCTGGACGGAATGGGAATTCGGCGGACTGCCCTGGGAAGTGCCGGAACTGATGCGTCAACGAAGTCCCTTGACGTTCGCTTCGCGTGTGAGAACCCCGACATTGATTTTGCACGCGGCAAATGACCGACGTTGCCCTCTGCCGATGGGCGTGATGTACTACCGGGCGCTCAAGAAATCGGGAGTTGAAACGGAAATGGTCATTTACCCCGACGAGGGCCATCCAATCAAACAGCTGCCGCATATGGAAGACGTATTGAGACGGGTACTGGATTGGTTCGCCAGACACGATGTGCCGGCGAAATAATTCGGAATATTGAACTTCGAGTCTGCTTTATTTCAGAATCTGCATCCACTGCAGCATCTGCAAATAATTCGTGGCGGCACGGCTGCCGATTGAGGCCGCCAACCATTTTTCGGCCAGAATTGCCGGATCTTCCGCGAACCGCATTCCCTTGAGATCGGTCGTCGTGGAAATCGTGGACTGAGTCAACCCGTGGAGCAGCGACGCCGCTGTGGGGCGTAAGCTCGACTTCAGCCGCGCCGCATCGCGAACAGCACTGGTGACGAGCCCTTGCGGAATCGCGTGGCGCCCTCCCACCACAATGGCCCTGAGCCAGCGTTCCAGACTTTCATCGGAATTGGCCAGAGTGATCAACGGCGAACTTTCGCCCAGCTCAATACTGACGGGGTGAGTTTGAGCTTTGGATAGCTGCGATCGAGTCACCTCTTCAAGCCCGATCGAAAGAACCGGACTCGCGTCAGACGGCAGCAGTCTGGGAGCTTCCGAATCGTCGGTTTCCGCCGGGGCGATCGCCAGGAGATTAATTCGTCCCGCGGAATTCAAATCGACCCGACCGACGCAACGCAGGGCCAATCCAGGAGCGCGAGACAGCATCGTCAGGCTGGCGCGAAAAGCCACCTGGTCGTCATCCAGTGTCAACGCCAGACGCAGAATTGCTCCTGAATCAATTATGCGAACGACCAGCTCCTGTCCTGAAAAACCGAGCACGTTCGCGGCAAAGAAAACCAGATCTGCTCCAGCTGGCTTAAGAAATTCGGACCCATTTTGATTTGCGAAGACGCGTCGAATCTGTTCCACGAGTGGTGTCTTAAATCGCTGAGCGACCGGGGGAGCGTTCCAGCCTTGGCCTTCAATCGTGACGGCGCGGGCAGATTCACCCCCTCCCAACCTCCCGTCGACAGACCGAGTCGCCTTTGAAATCAGCAGACATTTCCGGCTGAGATCGCGATGTGATAACGATAACCCCGCGAGAGAAACACCGGACTGCCAGGCCTGGTTGATGCGGCTGGCATTCCCGGGTTGCACATCGCTCACCGTGCCGATCCAACCGTCATCTGCCATCAACCACGTCACGACTCCGCCATACCCGCTACGCGTCAGAACCGGTTCACAGAACAGGCCGTGTAGCTTCAAACTGTTGACTGGCTCATAGCTGCGCCGAGCGATGCCGACCAGCTCGAGCGTCGCCCCCGCGGAATTGATGGCAGAGCGTATGACTCGCAGGCAGACTTCCAGAACGTCTCGGAAGTCGTTCTCAGCAGCCGCCGAAGTGAACTGATCGTCTCCATCACGCAAGAGTCTCAGGTTTGACAGCAGTCTGAGGCCACCCGCCGCAATCCGATGCAGGCCTTCTGATCGGCACTCGTGGATCGCCCGAAGCAGACGAGATTGCAAGACCGCCCCCGAGGCCCGCAGGCCAGAAGTCAATATCGCCGCACACGCTTCGTACATCTGACGAGCCGCCATCAGCTGGGATTCGGACAGCTCAATCTTTGCTGATCCAGGAGTCTCGTTAGAGTCGCTTTCTGACACTGACAGTTCCGTAGTGCCAGATGTGACCGCACTGTCGTTGCCGGCCGCTTGTAAGTCGTCCACGGTCGCGATGTCGGCCACGTTCAACACGGCCAAAACATGAAAGCAGCGCGGTGACAACAGACAGCTGCATTGGACTTGGATCACATCAGTAATGGTCCCGGCCGGAATACGAACTTGCTCCTCACCGGCAGAAATTGTCCACTGCCCGTCGGCGTGCTCCCAGTTCCAGGAATCTGCGACACGCGGTTCACGATCCAGCTTCTTCTGTAGCCGTTCCGGAGCAGCAGTGATAATGGTCGCTAGTACGGCCGGAGCGATTGTCGGACGTTGATTCATCGAATTTGTTCCCCGACCCAGCGTGCCAGTTCCGTTGGACTCAGCGCAGCCACAGGCATGCCGCATCCCGCCACTTGCGAAGCGATGCCCGTATGATAACGCGGCTTCCCGTCATCCGAGAGGGCCGCCAACCCTAAGGCTTTGGCTCCCGAATCGACGATCGCCTGAACCTCGGCCAACAGATCGCCGACGTGGCCACCTTCTTCAAAGTCGCTCACTAACAGGACAATTGTTCGCGACGGTACTTTCATTCGTTCGCGAGCGGCTTTCAGTCCCTTCGAAATGATCGTTCCGCCACCGACCTGCACTTCCATCAACATGGCCAGTGGATCCTCCACGTGGTTCGTAAAGTCAATGATTTCTGTGCTGAAGGCCAGGAATGTGACGCTCAACGCGGGCAGCGCCGCAAAGATCGCCGCCGTCAGCGCGCAGTAAATCACGGACGCTTCCATCGATCCTGAGACGTCGACAACATAGATCAGGTGCCAATCCATCGTGCGGCGGACAGGCGAACGAAAGTAGAACTCTTCGGGGACGAGACGGTTGACCCCGTTTGCGTCGCGTTGGACCGTCTTGAGATTTGATAAGACTGTGCGACGCAGATCGAGTCGCCGGTTTGGCCGGCGCGTCGGGCGTGGTGTTGAAAGCCCCATGAGGGCCGGCGCCATGCGAGTCGCCAACTCCTTAGCCAGTTCGTCTGTGATCCGCCGCGCGATATGCCTCAACTTCTCCGTCTGTGATTCCGGCAAACTTCCCTTCATCGATAAGACCGTCTGTAGTAACTCGACAGACGGGCGAACCGCATCTTCGTTCATGACGGTTAACGCCGCTGCGCGCCCTTTTTCGACGGCGGTGCCCAGGACTTCCTCTCGGACTCGAGTTCCGAATAACTCACCCAGTTCGTCGGCCCAGACTCGGGTGTTGGGCCAGGGAGCTTCGTCACCGGCGCCGCTGCCTCCGAGATTGCCTCGTGCGCCTTCACCAGATCCCTGTCCGTAGAGTTCGTCCAAGGCCCGGGCCGCTCGGCAGGCGGACTGTCCCATCGCTGGATCTTTGACACCCAGGATCAACCGCCAGCGGTCCAGCAAATTCAGCTGGCGTTGCGGGTCGTCCACAATCGAACGCGGGATTTCGTCGCTTGGCAAACTGAGATCGTCCATCCAGCGCAAATCGGGCAGCAATTCGGCAACCGCGGCGCGGGCGACTTGATCGGCATCAAACCACATTTTCTGAATCAATGGGTCGACTTCGGATGGTCGTGATTGAGACGAATTCTGAGGCAGCCTGCGCTGAATCTGTTGCAGCAACTGTTTCCGGGGCGCAGGACTCATCACATCAAAGCCGCCCCGTAATGCGGGCAGCCGTTCCAGGAAATCAGCGTCTGAAAAGATATCGATTCGGTCCTCGATCCCATCCAGACAATCGGGCTCCGATAGAAGTCTTGGTGCGATCAGAATCAATGCGCCTCTCAAGCGGCGCGTCAAATCGTGGCGCAGTTTCTCATCGATCGCGGAATCCACCCACGAACCGGACTGACTGACGAAATCCGTGGCGAGAGTATCGTTCAATATCAATCGACAGGCGAGCGACGCTCCCTGCATGAGTGCAGAGCCGGACTGCGTGAACTGACGCAGGAAAAACTGGAGCTGACCCGCTTCCAGAGTGAACGCATCGTCCGACTGATGTTGAAACCAGAGTACCAGTTCCAACAGCGCCGTCACATCGGCTTCATCGTCCGAACCCGTCAACCCTCCAACTCGGGAAATGGCTGCCTGTAGCAGTGGCGTCGTGCTCAGGCCACCAGTCTCGGTGAGCGGTTGACAGAACGCGGGCAGGTAGTCGTCCTGAGGCAGGGGCAATCCCGGAATATGTCCGGAACAGATCCGATCGACGAAATGCATGGCCTGCATCAATTGTGTCAGGGAGGCGGATCTCGGGAACTCGCCGAGCAACCAGCCCAAACCCTTCTGCACCAGGTCCGACAATCCACAATTGGCAGCCTGCATCAACTGCTGCAACTGAGCTTCACCCCATTCGGTGACCGGCTTTTCCATCCCTGATAATCGCAAGAGGCCCTCGGCCGCCTGCCGCAACGTAGCTCCGCGAGTTCCCGCTAATGCGATCGTCGCGACGGTCGTGTGCTGCCACTGCACATCCCAGACCGACGTCAGACTTTCGCGATCACCAACGCTGCCTGCATCGG
This sequence comes from Planctomycetaceae bacterium, assembly GCA_028291565.1. GTDB lineage: Bacteria > Planctomycetota > Planctomycetia > Planctomycetales > Planctomycetaceae > JAKFVC01. The sequence continues at coordinate 12,616 of JAQGHT010000205.1, forward strand.
CACGACTCGCATAGGGAATCTGGCACGCTTGCAGTTGTTCAAATACGACGACGCGAGCCCGATCCAGCCCGCTGCGCAGGGGATCGAGTCGCAATCGTTTTTCCTGTCCCAGGCTTTCTGGTCCTGGTAAGCGAAGTTGCCTGAGAATCGATTCCATGTGCGGCGCGAGACCGCACCGGGGCAAATCGGCGGGGACGCTGCCGAACCGATTTCCCACGAGAATCGTTTGCATGGCGGAAGCGACTGCGCGTCCCAGCCCAAACAATTGCCCGCGCGTTAAACACATCTGTAAAGATTCAATGAGTTCACTTCGTCCAGGTGCCGCCAAGCCACGTAAATGGGCGAGGTCCCGTGACATGCGGAGGACCTCGGTCCCATCGGCCGCATTCATCGGGTGGCCGGCTTTGCGAAGTTCACGACACACAGCCACGATCAAGTCGGCAATGGCGCGATCACACTCGGCAATGGTCTGAGCTTCAAATGACCGTTGATGCCACAACGGATCTCGGATTCCCGCGGGGTATCCCGAGCGTTCATCCAATTGCTGAAACGAATAAGGAGTCATGGCCGTGACAAATCGATCGGGAACTTTCGAACGACCGGCTTCGGGAGATCCCTCTGCTTCAGGCTGCCACCAGTGGCGCGGAGTCGGCAGCAATGCCGCGGCGTGATAGGCACCGATGACCGCGACAGCTCGCTTTGTTCCGCATGCGGCAATCCGGGATCTCATATAGGCTTCGCGACGGAGATCGTAATCGCAGGGCTCTGCGTCATTCCATCGCATGGCCCAGCCAAACATCAGTCCCGAGCGCCGAATACTCTCGGCTGTGCAACCCGCCGCCGTCGATTCGACCAACCGTTCCCACAACTGCCCGGAATCGGCAGATTCGGTCCGTTGCATTAATTGAGCCAGTAATCCACGACTGTGCTCCGCACGAAATTCAGACCGTTCCGTGCGTTGACCGATCGGCAGATCAAATGCTTCAACGGGAACTCCATGCTCCGACGCCCAGCGAATAGCGGCAAGTTCCGGAGAGAAATCCGCAAACGGGTAGAACGACAGATGCTGTCCCTGTTCATCGCACCCGGACAGTGCAATGGGAGCCTTGGTTTCCGCATGTGCGAGCCAGGGAATCCACTCAGAGAATTCGGGCGGCAACTCCAGCAGCAGAATTTCTGGTGCGAAAGCCTCTAAGAGCTCAGGGATGACCTTCGCCAGAGCTGCAGAGTGATGTCTGACGCCAATCAAAAACGGAGTCTGGCACGCGGCGAGCTCGGTGAGAACCGCTTCGGCATGGAGATCAGCAATTGGAAGAGTCACAGATTCAGGCATTGAAATTGAGCCGAAGTTCGAAGGGACTTTTTTAGAGGAACAATTTAGACGCGCGGTGTCGCCACAAGATCCAAAAATTGACGAATTTGATTCCCGCCTTAACGATCGGTTCCGACCTCGAGCACATATCGATTCAGCCGTCACCAAACAAGCACACTTGCCGACAGATCTTCCTGATTTCTTCCCCAAAGGGGATGCGTCAATAGCCCAGGGTTGCCGCGTCGCGGCTACCCTGGGTAATCATATGTTAACGTCTTCAACCCCAACGGGGTTGCGCTGGGTCGATATCGTTCGCCCCCGCATCTATATTTAACCGAAATACCCATTGTCGTTTGCTGCAATCAAATTGACCGTGATCGCTCACACGGGCACAACCCCGTTGGGGTTGGATACACGTGTCCCGTCAAAACCCAGGGTAGCCACTACGCGGCAACCCTGGGCTATTGACGTATCCCCGTTGGGGATAAATCCTCGGATTCGTGACCTCTCTTGAATTCGCGTTATCGTACCTCATCTGATCGCGCGCCATCATTGGATCGTGCACCAACTTTCAATCCCAAACATAACGTTCGTCCCATTCCAGATGATGTCGACTCAATAATGCTCGAAATTCATCCTGAAACGTCTGCTTCCGATGGTGCTCTTCCTGATTGAGAATATATTCTTTGACTTGTTCGACGTTGGATTGACTCACGGAAAATGCGCCGTAGCCGCTTTGCCATTCAAAGGCTTTGTATTCGATGCCGAGCTCCTTGAGCCACGAATTGGATACGCGTTTCAGTTCTTTGACCCAGTCTGCAATCGAAATCGTCCGACCGAGAACCCCCAATATGTGGACGTGATCGTCAACTCCACCAACGACAATTGGGGAACAGCCGAGGTTTTTCGAAACGCCTCCCATGAAATTGTAAAGTTCGCTGCGAATCTTGAGGTCACTCAGAAATGGTCGCCGATCTTTGGTTGAGAAAACAAGGTGCACGTAGATGGCGGCTAACGATTGAGGCATTTTCAGGTCCCCAGTGCACGGGTTTGTTCGGAAACAAGAGGCGCAACCCCCGATGGGGTTGAATATATTTGTCCCATTGAAACCCAGGGTAGCCGCTACGCGGCAACCCTGGGCTATTGACGTATCCCCGTTGGGGATAATGAAAGTTCGAAGGCCGTTGACCGGTGTATCACATGGCGACTGATTGAAACTCAACGAGATGGCGCCTGCCTAAACCATCGCAAATTCACTGCATCAAGTCGCGCCTCAATTCCAGCAGCCGTTGCCAATTCCTCGATTTCTCCGCACGTCGCTTGACGGCGCTATCCCAATAGGCGAGCAGACGGGCTCGGTCTTGCGCGTCGTCTTTCAATACCGCTCCCAAAAGCAGTCCGGGAATCAGACTGAGCGGATCTTTCTGCGATGGAAAATAGGCAACTTGTCGGCCAATCGACGCCGCAATTGCGACAGCTTCCGCAGTGCTCATTACCGAACCTGGTTTTTCCACCGACCAGCCCTCGACAGTCCGCCCTGCGCGAAGATCTCGGAACGCGGTCACCAAAATGTCGAGCAACCCTTCATCGACAGGGATCTGCACATTCGAAGCCTCCAGTAATGCGGTCGCCTGCCGCCGTACCAGCTCCACTTCCCGGTGATGTTCAGCAATGGGTGCAATGACTTCGAAATTGAACCGGCGTTTTAGAGCCGCGGACATTTCTGAGACGCCCTTGTCCCTTAAATTGGCGGTCGCGATGATATTGAATCCCGGCAGCGCGAAGACGCTTCCAATCTCCCCCTGCAGCTCGGGAATCATCAGCCGGCGTTCTGACATCTGAGAAATCAAGGCGTCCTGAACCTCGGGCAGGCAGCGGGTCACTTCTTCGACTCTAACAATTTGCCCGAGTTTCATCCCTGTCATCATGGGTGACGGCACGAGTGCGGCTTCGCCTGGCCCTTGAGCCAGCAGAATAGCGTAGTTCCACGAATAGCGCAGATGCTCTTCTGTCGAACCAGCGGTTCCCTGGATCGTCAAGGAACTCGTCCCGGAAATCCCTGCCGCGAGGAGTTCGGAGAGCATTGATTTCGCCGTCCCGGGCTCACCCACCAGCATCAGGCCTCGTTCGCCGGCCAGTGTGACGACGCAACGCTCGACCAGAGAACGATCACCGACGAATTTTTCCGTGATCACGAGCGAGTTGGGAAGGTTCTCTTTATCCTGCCCCTGCGCCAGCCGCAACGGTTCGTTCCGGCTCCCACAGATAAAAGTGACGACCGCTTGCGGTGACAGAGTCCAACCTTCGGGGCGTTTTGTCGAATCCCAGGACCGCAAAAACTCCAGTTCCTGAGCATAACGCTCTTCAGCTGGCGGCGACTGCTTACGCCGCTGGTCTGAACTCTTCTCCGATGTCGCAGGCGATGCCGCGGCTTCTTCGATTTTTGCGACTCGTTTGGCCATGCGGAAACTCTTTTCGAATTGACTTTGTTCGCAATCAGAAACTCAAATGACTGTTTGCGCGGATCGAATGATGGTGTTGCTCAGGACGGGTCCTTTGGTTGTGGCAATTGTTCCTGGCGATTCACCCCAATAGTACCGCGCCCCAGTTCGAAGCGATCGGTAATTCCGGAACCGGAGGTTGACACGTTTCGGCTGATTGCGTCAGTAACTTTTGCCTTTTGCCGCCCCGATAATCCTGGCGATCGCAACGAGCTTGACGGACAGGAATGTCCGTCCTACGGGTTACGCTACTTGACTTCCTCGTACCGTGGCACGTCACCATCAACGATTCGCTTCCAGGCCTTCGCAAACAACGCATGCACTGGTTCCAGGGGCACTATCCGCCCAAAAGGAGGGACGGGTCGCTGGAGATAGTCGCGACTGAGTTGGAAGTGCGGGATCTTCCAGGTCTCGAGCGGCAAATGGGGGGCTTTAAGATCTTCCCATCCACCAGGCAGAAAATGCTTGCGCCCCGCGCGAGTTCTGGACGCTTCGAGAACCAGCTTCTTTTCAAGCAGTTCACTGCCATGCTTCTTGATCGAGGCCGTCGTCCAGCCATTCCACAATGTGACATTCTTGTCAGTGGGGTCGGCCAACGTAATCAATTGCAAATAGTAGACTGCCGCGTCCTCACTCAGTGCCAGTTTGCGGGTCACCTGTTTGACAATGTCCGGGGCGGAATGCAATGGATTTGTCTCATAGTTACCAGGGGGGACCGGAGTTTGTTTGATGCGATTCACAAGGGCCTGAAAATCGTCGGAACGGACCACGCGAAAGTGCTTCATGACGCTTGATGGCTCCAAGGATTCCTGATCAGCGGTACCTAACAGAGCATTCAGTTGATTTGACACTCTCTCGATTTCCGTATGCGTCGTGGCCCGCGCGGGTCGGAACGTGATCCGCAGTCGATTTTCATCGACTCCCACGACGACACATCCGTCATCAGCGACATCAATCGAATCCTGCTTCTGCGGTTTTCCGACGATGGACTCCAGAAGCTCGCTCAGTTTCGGTCCCTTACCAGTTCCCGAATCGTATCGGCCTCCCGCGGAAAGCAACAAACCAGGGTTTGCCAGTGCCTTCAGCGTTGCCTGATAAACTTCGACAATCTTCGTTCGCGCAGGATCGCCAACCGGCAGCCCATAAGCCAGCAGGGCGATGCAATTGCCAACGGCCTGCAGAACAGATTCGTTGAATTTGAACCGGTCGTCGTGACAGACCGGTTCCGTCCAATTTTGGACTTTACCAAACTTCCAAACCCCTTGATCACTCAATAACGGATGTGTCAACGGCGTGTTGAGGGCCTCGAATAGCTGGTTCTTGTTGACTCCATAGCCGATCGATTCGGACAGCTTTTCCATCCATTCGGCACTGAGTGGCAGCCGATTCGGTTTTTCGCCATGCCATGCGGCTCGAATGCGGTCTGCAACTTTCGTGGGAGGCTGCTCCCACAGGTCGGCGGGTTCGCCTGCGATCACCGCCCGCACCAGCGACTGCAACAGATTCGCCGGCAATGCTTTCAACGCTTCTTTCGCCGCTGAGCATTCTTTGGTCTTGAGTTTACAACCTTCCCGCAGAGGAGTCGGCATGAAATTGACCGAGTAGTCATCAAATCCCGGCAGCCCAAACCAGACCAATGCAACTTCCGCGACGGACGCTTTGACTTCCTCGGCCAGCGATTTCAACAGAGCTGCGGGCGGGATATTGACGGGATTCAATTTCGCGAGACCGATGAACGAGCGGAGTGCGTCGGCGGACCAGACGGGAGGTGGAATGATGACTTCAGAACCGGGTTGTTCGGTGAGTCCCGAAATCGATTCGAATTCTCCATCGGCTGAATACTCGATGACTTCGAAACCTCGATAATTGCGGTCAATCAGAAAACGGTTCCGTTTCCCAATGTAGGGGATGCCCCAGTCGAGGTATGCCACGTGTCCCGCTTCAGCCGCTTCCGCTTTGACGACCGCCTTTTCTGCATCGAGAAACTGGTTGTCTGATGTCGCAGCGATGAAGATCCGGAACGATCCAGGAAGCTGGTGAAATGCCAACTGACTCCAGCCTTCAGCAAAGGGAATCCAGCGTCCGTCTTTAGGATCGGAACAGTATGCGGACCAGATTCGCTGGGCGACACCTTTGGTCAAAGTCCGCAAATGGTCCAGCCACTGCTGAGGGAAGAGGACGCCGGCGCTTTGCCCGGTAAAAAACTTGGCTGCAAGCCCCGCGGACTCCATGAAGGACAGGTGCGGCAGAGATCGAAATCCGTACTTGATGCTTGCCAGATAGGGCGTCGCGGCGGCATCGGCGGCAGCGACATCAACGGCCGATTTGTCAGCGACCGGCTCTGCAGACCGAGTCTCAACCAGCTTGGCGAGCTGACGGATCTTCTGACCGGCCCGGATCGTGATCCCGCGAAGTCCGGTTAACAGGCGGGTGTGAACTTCCTTTCCCAGCAACTTGCGAATCGCGTCGTCCAGCAGGGGCGAATGGAGCGCCTCGTCACGGAGCGTCAGCTTTTGCATGATTTTCGTGACGGGTGTTTTCTTCGGGGTATTCGCCGGAGCATTGGCTTCCAGATCGGCGACATTGCCGCTCGTAAAGTTGTCGAAATCCTGCTGCTCTGCCTGCAGCAAGGCGCCGACTTCGGCGTCCGAGATCGAACGCAGTTTTTTCGATGCCGCAAGATCCCGGATTTGAAACTCATGCAGATAGATCGGGGAAACGCCGGTCACCTGGCCCCGGCTGTAGCTGTCGCCGTCTCCTGCGACAGCCGAGATTTCATAAGCACCAGAGGGATCCCAGATGGTGAAGCTTTTTGAAGCACTATGCAGCTTGATCTGCTCAAGAGGCAAAAGCGTCTCTGTCGCCGGTTGTTTCAGCAGAAAACTGACCTCTCGACCGCTCGTCGACTCCCACGCGCGTCCGTCAACTCCTTCGATACGGCGCGTCCCGTTGGGACTGCTTCGGATTCGAAAGCCAGCCAACCCCGCATGGACTCCTAAAGGGGAATTGGGAAAGCTGTCACCAACTGGCAGCAATGAACTGTGCGCAATGTCCAATTGCGAATTGTCTCGAACAAAATCCTCAAAAAATGAGGGCATCGATTTCCGGCCTTTCTTGCCGGTCACCGGGTCAATTTCGTGGATCGAGTATTCATGGTCGGTCGTGACCGAATTGTAGTCAAAGGATCGCATCCACCAATGTGTGCCATCGCAAATCACGGAATCGTTGTCTCGCAGACCTGTCAGCCCCTGGCTGCCGCGATGCACAATCTTGTCCCCAATGAAAGTCCCTCCGCCAGGCACGTCAACGGAGATGCCACTCAGTTCAGATGCAAAGTGGACGTATTCGGGTTCACCGGGATGGGGATCACTGTTCCAGAAACTCGCGAATTGATAACCCTTACCAGACCAGACCAGCAGATCGCCATCAATGAATCTGAGACATTTCAGTTCATGGCCTTTGGGAAGTTTCAATTCAGTCTCGTGAACAATGTCTTCCCCTTTCAAAACAACCGCTTTCAGACGGTCGGTCAGAATCACATAGGGAAATTGTCCGAAAACGAGGGGCGGTGATTTGTTTGCGGCAATGAAGTTCTCGAACACTCGTTCCAACGCCGGCCACCCGTATTCGTCCATCAGACCGCCGCAGATCGTGCGCTCGATTGCCGGCTGAATGTTGGCCCCTTTTAACTGTTCGAGGGCCTCGGGAAATTCCTCGAAAATTGCTCGGCGTGTCTTATTTTCCAGGAGCTGTAATGAGGACTCCGCCCCGGGCAACCCACCACTTGTCAAGTCGCCCACCAGTGAACTCAGCCATTTGCGGCGCGCATCGCGCAACGCGATCTTTCCTGCCGCGACGGCTTCAAACGCGGACTCGCCGGCCGCCGCCTGCAGCGCATTGTGAATGGACTGAGTGAACCGGCCATCTGCGACAACATGAACTGGATCGCGTGGACGATTCCGTAGTTTGTCTGCGAGATCAACTGGTACCGCCCAATGTTTCAGGTCAAAAAAGATGCCTGCTGGAACTTCCAGGAAAGGGACTTTCAATTCCAGGGCCAGATCGATGAGATCCACATCTGCCGAAACGATGTGATTCCAGCGATTCTTCGAATACAAGTCGACCGGCACGTTGTCTTTTCGCAAACGGGGCGCCATGGCTTCGAGAATGTCGAAGATCTTCTGCCGGGGACGGTCATAGTTGCGTGTCAGGCGCGTCAACCAGGCAGCTGGTCCGCCATTCGGCTGGGCTTCGTCCGCCACATTATCTTTCCAGGCATTGGCCAGAATACCCCATGAGTCGAGATGGTCCAACCACGGCCACAGGTCATCATTCCTCCAGCTCGACGTCTGAGGAATCATGTTCAGCAACACGCCTGCAACATGGTTGTTTTGAACCACGAGTTGCGAGATCGCTTTCGACGCGCTGACCCAAAACCCCATCGACGCCCGACTGATTGCCGGCGAATCGATGATCTCCAGGAGTACCGAGCGAATTTCCTCATCCTGATTGAGCCCCGTGGCTTTCATCAACGGTTGCAGGTCTTTCAGCATCGACGTCCAGGGCGGCATACCCCCCAATGTCCGGCGAACACACAGTTCCCGGAAGAACTTCCAGGCCGCTTTGGGGTCATGAGTCGACAACAGTTCTTTGCCGTACTCGGTTAACGCCTTGATGCTGACCGCGCCCGCGAGTGCGAACTCCAGAAACGCATCCTGCCGTAACGATTCGTCGACCTTCAGTGCATGCACTTTCTCGGCTTCGCGCGCTTTGCCGAAAGCTCGCGATCCATACGTCGCGTTATCGAGTGCGATGAACTCGCGCCCGGCTTGCTCCCAGAATGAGGGCAGGAAATGGGCGACACTTTTGCCCAGTCGCTTGGAGATTTCCGTGAATTCCTCATAGCCAAAGCCTGGCTTGGCCTTCGATCGGCGAACGGCTTTCTTAAACTCCTTGACCAGTTCCAGAGCATACCGCGCGTGCGGCGGATCATTGACGACGGCCCAGCCGGGAAAGCCCAAAGCTTGCCGCTGCCGCTTGGCAATCGGACCGGTGACCTCGGGCGGAGTGCACCCGAGAAACTCCATCGTCAGATCTTCACCCTCAGCCAGATTGTCCGCGATCAGTCGTACGATGGGTCGGTTTCCGAGCGCCGCGTGCCGGTACAATCGTGCGCTGATGTTGTCGACCGTCGATTCATTCTTCAGCTTTTCTTTCGCGGACAAATACGCGCCCGCGGCGATGAGGTCTTCCGGCTTAATCATGATGTGTCATCCCTGTTTGCGCTGCTGGATAAATGGCTGACAAAGGACCAGGCGTGTCATTTCACCTCTTCATATCGTGGCACGTCCCCGTCGACGATCCGCTTCCAGGCCTTGGCAAACAACATCGATACCGGCTGCAGCGGCAGGACGCGTCCCAGCGGTGGAGTTGCCCGCTGATAGGCATCGCGGGTCATCTGGAACAGAGGCATTTTCCAGGTCTCCAGGGGGAGGTGCGGCGACTTCAGATCTTCCCAACCGCCTGGCAGAAAGAATTTGCGTCCCGCTCGCGAACGTGTCGCTTCAAGGACCACTTTCTTTTCAATCAGTTCCTGCGCGATCTTTTTCAACGCGGCCGTCGTCCATCCATTCCAAACCGTGATATTCTTGTCGGTCGGATCGGGCAGGGCGAGCAACTGCAGATAATAGGCCGCTGCGTTTTCACTCACTTTGAGCTTCTTGGCGACCTGTTGGACCAGCTCTGGAACTGACAGCAGCGGATTCGTTTCGTAACTGCCAGCTGGTACTGGCGTCTCTCTAACACGCTTGCCGAGTTCCTCGAATTCCGTGGAGTGAATGAGCCGCAGTTGGTTGATCAGTTGTATTGAATCACCGTCGGCTTCGTCATCATCATCGGACTGACCAGCAATCAAGGCTCCTAATTGATTCGCCAATCGCTCCCATTGAGCGGTTGTTTTCAATGCTGCCGGACGGAACGCGACGCGGAACCACTGCGAATCATTTACGACAACCACGACACCGTCATCGACCATCTGGAACGTCTCGTGCGGTTTCAGTTGACCGACTGAGGACTGCACTAGCTTTTCGTATGCCGTTTTCTTCTTGGGCTCGTACTCGTAATGAGCTCCCGCAGTCAGCAGCAACCCTGGATTGGCGAGCGCCCTCTTAAGCGCCGGAATCACATCGCTGGCCTTTTCTCGGGCGGGGTCGCCTACTGGCAGGCCGTAGATCAACAATGCGACGCTGGGCAGGGCGGCCGTCAAAACGACTTCGCCGAACTCGCAGCCATTGTCGTCACACACAAGTTGAACGTTGTCATCCTTCATCCCGAAGGACCAGTTCCCCTGATGGCTGAATAACGAGCTGTTTAATGGAGAATTCAGCGCCTCGAGCAGGCGGGACTTCACAATTCCGTATCCCATCGCGTCGGTCAGTTTCTCTACCCACTCGGGCGAGAGCGGAATTCGCTGGTTCTGATCGTCCTTCCATGCAGCTGTGAGCCGCGCCGCGACCTTCGCGGGAGGAGCTTCCCACAATTCGGCAGGATCTCCGGTCAAAACGGCTTGAACGAGGTTCCGCAGCTTCGCAGGTGGCATCGCCTGCAGAGATTTCTTCGCGGCCGAGCACTCCTTGGCCTTCAGTTTGCATGCGTCACGCAGGTGGGCCGGCATGAAGTTAGCCGAGTAATTATCAATATTAGGCAATCCAAACCAGACCAGTGCCACTTCGGCGACACTCGCCTTGACTTCACTGGCAACCGAATTCAACAGGTCAACCGCAGGGATGTTGATGGGATTCGCTTGTGCCAGCTGCGCGAATGTACGCAACTCCTTACCGGTCCAGATTGCCGGAGGGCTGACCGACACCGTATGGGGCTGTTCAGTCAGGTCGGGAATAGATTCGAAGTTTCCGTCAGGTGAGTATTCCAGAACTTCAAAGTCGCCGTAACTCTTGCGGATCAGGAAGCGGCTGGACCGGCCTGCATAAGGCACCACCCAGGACCACTCCTCATCTTCATCATCATCGTCGTCGTCGTCATCATTTTCGTCCTCCAAGGAACGGATCGCATTCAACGCGGCGTATTCCGCTTCCATAAACTTTTCATCCGTAGATTCACCATCGAATCGGCGGAACCGACCCGGCAGGTTCTGGAACGGTAGATCGCTCCAGATCTCGGCGAACGGGATCCATTTCTTGTCATTCGGATCCGTACAGTATTCAGACCAAAGTCGCTGTGGAAGCCCTTCGGAGAGGGCACGCAGATGATCGAACCAAACTTCCGGAAAGTGCACACTCGATAATTCCCCATTGAAGAAACGCGAGACGTGCTCAATGGATGACAGGAACGAAACGTCGGGTAGTCGCTCAAAGCCATAACTGAGCGTCGCAAGAAATGGCTCGACCGCAATTTCCGCCTCGGTCAGCGAACCGTCCACGGAGTTCGAGTCCGATTCCGCCGAGCGTTGCGCGACAATCTTTGCGAATTGGCGCGATGTCTGCCCAGCCTGAATCACAACGCCTCGCAGTCCCTTCAGCAACCGCGGGTGAACGCCAGCCCCCAGCAGTTTGTCAATCGCCGCATCCAGCGACGGGCAATGGATCGAGGGATCTCGTTGCGTACTCGGCGGTGATTGTGGATCAGACTGCGGAGTCGTCAACTTGCCAGATTTGAATGCCTCATAATCCTGCTCTTCGGCATCCAGCAGTGTCTGTGTCTGCTTTTTCGTAATGGCCCGCAACTTTTTCGAAGCGGCCAGATCTCGGAATTGGAAAGCGTTCAGAAAGATGGGTGGTAACAAGCCAACCTGGCCAGAACTGTATCCGCTGCCATTACTGATCACGGACAGTTCCATTTCCCCAGTCGAATCCCATAACCGGAAGCCGGCATCGGAACTATGGAGACCCATCGATTCCACGGGCAGATAGGCATCAGTTCCAGCCTGATGCAGCAAACCAGTGAATTGCGCGGCATGCGGCACCTCAATGGATCGGCCGTCGATGCCTTCAATTCGATGCAGGCCTGTGGCGTTTGATCGCACTCGGTATCCGAGCAATCCGTCCTGGCTCCCGAACAGCGAACTGCTAAAGAGCTCGCCCAGCGGCAACAAGGACGACCTGGAGTGATTCAACGTCGCGTCATCCTGAAGAAAATCTTCGAAGAACGACGGCATCGATTGCCGGCCGCGCTTGCCCGCGACCGGATCGAATTCATGCGTTGAAATCGTCGATTCGTAGGTCGTCATATCGTATTTCTGAACCTGTGACCACCAGTGCTTTCCATCGGAAACAATCGCCTCAGAAGCGGCGAGCGACATCACCTCCCGATCTCCGCGATGGACAAGTTTTTCGCCGATCAGCGTACCGCCGCCGGCCATTTCCAATGCGATGCCGAAGATTTGACTCGAAAAATAGGCATAGCCCGACTGGCCGGATTGGGGATCACTGTTCCAGAAATTCGTCATCTGGTAGTTTGCGGCTGCCCACACCAGCAGATCGCCATCGAGATACATCAGGTACTCGAGTTTGTGTCCTTTCGGCAACTTCAATTCCGCTTCAAAGACAATCTGATCGGCGCGCAACACGACCGCTTTCAGGCTATCTGTCACGATCAGGTAGGGGAAATGCCCAAAGAACCGCGGCGGGCGCTGGCCTGCCGCGACGAATGATTCATACACACTTTCCAGTGCGGGCCAACCGTACTCATCGATCAAGCCGCCCGCGATCGTGCGCGTTACGGCCGACACCAGATCAGCTTGACGCAAGAGCGCCAGTTGATCTGGAAATTCCCGGAAGATGGCTCGCTGAGTCTTCTGGTCCAGCGCTAATAAAGACGCTTCGGCCCGCGGCAATGCCGCGTTCGAGACCCCGGCAACATGTGCAGCCAACCAATCACGGCGCGCCTGCTGCAGCCCCTGTTTGCCTGTTGCCGCCAATTCGAAATTGGAATCGCCAGCGGCCTCCTGGACCGCGGTACGAATCAAGGGACCAAATCGCTTGTCGGCCACAAGATGCACGGGGTCTCGAGGACGATTCCGAGCCCCTTTTTCGGCGTCTGCCGGTGTCGCCCAATCTTCCAGATCAAATGTCGTCTGGGATGACGGATCCGAAACCGGAATCCCCAATTCCAGTGCCAGATCCAATACGTCGGCATCGGCCACGACACGACCTCGCCAGCCGGGTTTGGGATACAAATTCACGGGCACGTTGTCTTTTTTCAAGACGGGCGCCAGATGTTCCAGAAGGTCGAAGATCCTTTGCCGGGGACGATTGAAGCTCTGGATAATTCGAGACAACCAGGCGGCCGCCCCACCGCTCGGACGTGCTTCGTCCGCGACTCCGGGCTTCCAGGCGTTCGCCAGGATCCCCCAGGACTCCAGATGTTCCAGCCAGGGCCAGATGTCTTCTTTCCCCCAGCCCGCGGTTTGCGGAATCATACTGAGCAGCACGCCCGCCACATGATCATTTTTCTTGACGAGCTGCGCAATGGCTTTCGACGCGCTGTCCCAAAATCCCATCGCCGCGCGGCTGATGGCGGGAGAATCGATGACTTCCGCCAGGATGACTTGGATCTCGTGCTCCTGATCGAGCTCTGCCGCCTTCATGAGAGGTTGCAGATCCTTCAACATCGCTGGCCAGGGGGGCATGCCACCCAGAATGCGGCGTACGCAGAGCTCGCGAAAGAACGCCCACGCGGCCTTGGGGTCATGCGTCGACAGCAACTCTTTCCCGTACTCGGTGAGGGCCTTGATACTGACCGCCCCCGCCAATGCGAATTCCAGGAATGCATCCTGGCGCGTCGACTCGTCCACCTTCAGGGCATGGACCTTCTCCGCTTCCCGTGCCTTGCCAAACGCTCGTGAAGCATAAGTGGAATTGTCGAATGCGATAAACTCACGCCCGACTTGCTCCCAGAAGGAAGGCAGGAAGTGCGCCACGCTGCTGCCGAGTTGCTTCGAGGTTTCGACGAACTCGTCATAGCCGTGACCGGGCTTGGCCTTCGACCGACGAACGGCCTTCTTGAACCCTTTGACCAGTTCCAGAGCGTACCGTGCATGTTTCGGATCGTTGACCAGGGCCCAACCGGGAAATCCCAGGGCCTGTCGTTGCCGCCGGGCGACCGGACCAATCACTTCCGGCGGCGTAAACCCGAGGAACTCCAGGGTCAGGTCTTCACCTTCCGCCAGGTTGTCCGCGGTCAGTCGCACGACCGGGCGGTCCCCCAAAGCGGGGTGGCGGTACACACGAGCACTGATGTTATCGACAGCCGATTCATTCGACAGTTTTTCTTTTGTCGAAAGGAACGCACCAGCGGCAATCAGTTCATCAGCCTTAACCATGATATCGCATCCCGGGTTTCAAGTGAGCGATGTTTGAAGCGAAGAGATGTCTTGGAAAACTTCCGCGTACTGCCTCACCAAATCTCAAACGCCACCGGGCTTGCCCCGGTGGGTCCACGGCCTCTGCACTACTTCTTCTTCCTTCGGGCCCCGGAGAGGGCGAGGTTCCCACCGAGCCTTGGCGAGCTTTACAGTGGTTTAACCTTGAGTGTCCGGTTTGCGGTGATGAATCGTGCCACTGCTTTAATGCTGTACTCGGCGTTCAAGCATTGCTTTTCTCCGCGCCGTAAGCGCTGCTTGACGACCGAGTACAGTCGTAAAGCAGTGGCACATCACCGGAAGGCCCAAGGTTAAACCGCTATAGCTCGGCGTCCGTCGGAGGCTGTACTTGGGTCGACCTGCGGCCGCGTTAGGCTCGGTCGGAACTTCGCCCTCCCAATATGCTGTCGCCGCCAGTTCAACAAACGTGGCATCTGACATTGGAACCGGATGCTAGCCCGTTCCGGCTGATTTCACGAATGAACAGGAGCCTCACGTCGACCATCGACCACGCGCTTCAATTCGCCTCTTCGTTCTTCTCGACAACACGTTTGGCATAGATCGCCGCCGCCATTCGCATCCCTTCCGAGAACGCCACAGGCCCCACATCTTTCACGGGCATGGTGTGCTCTTTGGCGTCGGTAAAGATCAAGTCGGCCGTCCAGGCTTCACTTTCCGGATCGTCGGCTCCGATCCAGAACCGAGCTTCGACCTGAGTTCCATGTTCCCAGACGGGACAACAGGCATAGCCGCCACTGACGCGATAGCCCAGTCGGCGACAGAGACCCAGCACGTGGTTCAGCTGGGCGAACTTACCCCCACTGAAGTCGTTGATGCTGCTTCCCGCCAACTGTTCTGCCGTTCGAGCCCACGTCTGTCGGAACAGTTGATCCAGCTTTTGCTGCACACTCAATTCGATCGTCAATTGCCGGAAGTCGTTCAATTCCTTAAGCAGGATGGGATGCGGAATTGCGATGGCGTCAACCTTCAGCCACTGTGTTTCGCCATCCAGATCAATGACACCCACACCTTTCTTGTCGTCGACGTTCCGCAGGAAGCCGGCTTCGCTCTGACTGAGCTCCCCCTTTTTGACCGAACAGACGACCGAATTCGTCAGGATCGACTGCCAGGCCGGGTCGGGCCAGACGGCGATCAGCAGTTCCCGAGGAACTGGCAGAGATCGCAGCATCCACAATTCGATCGACGCCCGGCATTCCTGTTCGTGCTCATCAAGCCAATCTCGCAGGCTGGTCAGCTGCTGAGCCTGTTCCGTTTCCTTAAGCCACGGAGGCAAGGTTGCCAGCTTCGCGCCCTTCGGGTTGCGGGCCACCAGTTTCCCGTCGAGCAGTCCGACGGAATAGTCCTTTTCCGAAGAAATCCAGTGGACTTCAGGTTCCGCCGTCACTACAGACGGAGCTTCCTTCTTGGATTTGGCTGCCATATTTCGCCGTTCCAACTACGAGAGCAATGAGATGGGTATCGAGACGCGCGCTGCGAACTGATCAGTCCCGCTGGAGAAGGTATACATCACGACGATACAAACTGGAATAGATCCGAGGTTCCACTCTTTCGATTTTCTTATTTGCACCGCCGCATCGGGAGGGCGAGGCGCCCGGACGCGAGGTTCCCTCCGAGCTTGGGCGAGCTTCAGCTTGGCGTCCGCCGGAGGCGATCGTTGACGCCACCGGAGGCATTGACAAGGGGGCCTCCGGTGGACGCCGACCTGCGGTCGCTGAGGCTCGGTGGCAACCTCGCCCTCCTGGTGCCTCGACCTGCCAAATACGACAGTAATGACTGTGCAAGTTCCCAGGTCTGGTGAAAAGAGTCGGCTCATGTAGTCGGATTGCCGGATGTGCGGTATGATCACTTCGTTCGCATCCTGTCACGGCTCGTCAAATCATTGCTTCCGGAGATCCCCAATGCAACCTTGGAAGTCATCAATGCTCGGCGCGTGTTTGTTCACATTGTCATTCACGCTGTCAAATGCCGGGCAACTCAGGGCGAATGACCCAGCGGCGAAACAGCCGGCACTGAACGGGCCGACAAATTCAAAGTCTGGGATTGGGGAACAGAAAACGGCGAAGCCCGCGAACGTGCAGGCCTTGTACCGTTTTTATGACCATGAATTGAACGAGCACCTCTATTCCTCGAAGCAAGAGGAAGTTGCCGATTGGCGATTGAAGAAGCATCTGCGGGAACATGTGATTATCGGGGACATCTCGCCGGTCGCACTGCCGGGCACCGTCCGGTTGTGGCGTGGCAGTCGAGAGGATGGGAAGCATTATTTCTACTTCAAAGCGGCCGGAAAGGTGCCTAACGTCAAAGTTGAGGACAACAAGTTTGAAGTCTGGGTCTGGACCAAGGCCGGGGATGGCCGGATCCCGGTCTACGGACATACCTGGACCGATGATACCGACGTCTTCCTGGAAGTGGACCTCAAGAACGTGAGTAAGTTCCGAGCAGACTCGCAGGACGCATTGGGCGTCAGCCGGCTTTCGCTGTCTGACAAAGGCGACGAAACTCCTGTGTTTTACGTCTATCCTCATGCGGCGGCCAAAGATCCCAAAGTGGTGCCGCTGGCGAATGCACAGGCTCCCAAAGAACCCCCCAAAAAATCAGAGCCTGGAACCGTGGGAAAGAAATCGGCGCGGCCCGACAACCTGCAACCCTTCATCCGTTTTTACAACGACGAATTGAATGAACACATCTATTCTCTGAAACCAGAGGAACTTGAAGAGTGGCGAAAGAAGAAGACGTTTCGCGAGCAGATCATCATTGGAGACGCATCGCCCGTTGAACTTCCCGGTACGCTCCGGCTATGGCGCGCCGTGCGGGATGACGGCAAGCATTATTTCTACTTCAAATCGAGTGGAAAGGGTCCCAAGCTCAAAGTCGAGGATCTGAAATTTCAAGTCTGGGTCTGGACCGAACCTGGCGACGGTCGCATCCCGATTTATGGAAATACCTGGATCGACGAAACCGACATCTTCCTGGACGACGATTTCAACAACGTGGACAAATTCCGAACGGACTCACTGACGGCACTGGGAGTAAACCGTCTGTCGCTCGCAGAAGACGGCGACGGAACACCCATTTTTTACGTCTATCCCCATGTTGTGCCCAAGGATGCCAAACCTAAGGCGAAATGACCAATCGTGTTCGGGAAGGTATTACTGGCTTTTCCAGTGCTTAAGCGTCGACAGTCCCCAACGCCTGCCGATGCTTTGAAAGATTCAGCCTTTGATGGCATTTGACTCTATGTCAAGTTTTCCCACGCTTCGGTTTGGGAGAGGCATCGGATGCGGCCGGCTTTGTTTTCCCGTCAGGTTTTGATTTCTTGGCGACAGGAGGTGGCTTTGGTGCAGTCATTTCTGGCAAATCCAAATGCATATGGAATCCATGCTCCGAATCCCAGGCGGCACCACAAAAGATTTCCGCAGTCGGTTCCGTTTCGCCGGGCCATTCATCCAGTGACAGATTGAGGCAGCCTCCTTCTATATTGGCCAGAATCGTGGCTTCGGGGATCACACCGGAATCGTCCAAGTATTCTGCGAGCTCTTCAACATCCATTTCACTGCGATAGTTATCAAACTGTTCGAGAATCTCTTGCTTGATGAGGTCGAATTGCAACTTCCAGGTTGTGATAAAACTGTGAGCCGTTGTCAGCAGGATTTTGAATGGCTCGTCCGGCTTCTTTTTCGGCATTCTAAAGGACAGAGACAACCTGCCCCATGGGCATTCCAATCCCTTCACGTCGTCAACTTCAATGGTCAAATCGTTGTGCTCGACTTCGGATTGATAGGTCCCCAATGCCGTGAGTTGAATCATCAAATCCTTGTCTTTGAACGGTGGCGGACTCAAAATCGTGCTGTATCTTGCTTGAATTGAACGAAATTCGTCCCGCCATTGGGCCATTTCCGGTGTCAGATCGTCCGCTTTGGATTTGTTGTACTCTTCATAAACGCCTCGAATCTCTTTCCATTGTTTCAGGCCAGACTTTGATACCGCGCCTTGTTCGAGAGATTGCTTCAATAGTTTGAGCTTCTCTGCATGTTCATTGATCCGTTGGCCCTGTCGTGCCAGTATGAAGATCCGGCGTTGCCGATCCTGGAGTTCCTGAAGATTCTTGTCCGAGTCGAAAGCGGGCCTTTTACGGACGTCACCGAATTTGGTAACGTCGGCAGCCAGTTCGTCCTGATGTTTGGTGACATATTTCTCGAGCAATCCAACGACTTCGTCACGAGTTTCCATTTTTGCCAGAATCTCCGCTGACGGCGGCGATTGCCATTCGATGACGGCCGCGACATCAGCGAGTCGAGGCGCTCCGACCGCCCGAAGCGCTTCTGAAGTCAAAGCCAGCATCGGTTCAATATCACCGCTGTACATTTCCGAGCGACGCCATTGAACGAGATCGATTTTCTTTTCATTCTTGTCCAGAAAGCTTTCCACGATCAGACTATTGGCACCAGCGGTCGAAAGCTTTTCGCGATAGGTACGATAACGATCGCCCGGATTTCGTCTTGCCGTGTAAATTCCCGCGTGCAGGCACCAATCGGCATAGTCGGTGAGTGTCATAGAAGTCAGTTCTGTAAGCGAGTCGTTCTCAGATTTGAGTGGGATTCTGGAGTTGATTCTGTTATGAGATTCAGCGATAGAATTCAGATCGGTCGATTCTGGGAAGGTTACACCAAACGTGGTCTTGCAGGGGGATTCCAACTCACTGGAGATCGCCACGGTCTTTGAGAAACTGTTCTAAGTCATTGACCTTTTTGTCATTGAACCAGTGGCTGCGAATTTTATTCAACTTTTCTCGAGGAGTTGGGCAGGTCAACTTGAATAGCGATACAAATGGAGCCGCCGAGTCGCTTCAAGGATCGGTCACCGCAAGAAGCAGAGCGTCGGCGGAGCCTCGCCCTCCCGATGTGTACACCTCAAGTTGATACGCTTCGGTGTCACCCCGTAGCCAGATCAATTCAAGTTGGAATCGACGATTTCAAAGTCAAACATATCGAGAGGTTCGGGAGTCCCCGTGATCGTCGTAAACGGATAGACGCCGATTGTGATCTTGTACTTGTTGATGTCGAGCGGCTGGATATCCCAGATCACACCGTACGTGGCATCGAGATTTCTGACGCGATCCAGCACTTGCGCCTGACTGAGAGGTGTCGCGGATTCTCGAAAGCCGAATCCAAGACTTCGCCCAAACCGTTGTTGCTGCTGCGGCTGCGCGATCGCCCCTTCCATTTTGGAGGGGATTCCCAGTTTGGTAAAGGACTTCGATAACGTCGTATTGAGCAACTCGGCCGTTTGCAGACCGGTGGCCTTGATGCGGTCCGCGGTGACGCGGTTCGACATGATCATGGAAATCTCGGACTTCTTGTTGGGCATACTCCAATTCGGAGCGGCGAATGCGACCGTGCGGCGTTGCTGAATCGCTGGCAGAACCACATCGTTCGTCGTCAGCTCGCCCACTTCAGGCCAGTCTTTTTCGAGTCCTGTCGGGACGATGCGAGCCAAACTGTGGTCGTCAAACACTTGGATGACTGTTAACTGAGTCGCCAGGATATTCTGCTCTCGATTGCCGTTGGGTAGAGTGCGAATTCGCAGCACTTCCAGAACGTTCCCAGGTTTGAGTCCGTCTGCCGCGGCAATTGAAATCTTCACGGTACGACTGATAGCGTCTTTGTAGAGCCCCTGAATTTCCGTGACTCGTCCTGCCATCTGCTGGCAGGATCGAGCGAGCCGGCAAACGACGTAGCGCATCATCAGTTCGCGGGGGACTTCCGAAGTCTTCGTGATTTTGACCAGACTCTTGACAATTTCTTTCTTGTCCTTGTCCTGTCGAGGTAGCTCCTGAACCTGCAAATCAAACAGATTCCGATACTTCATCGGCGACGCTGTTTCGTCCTCGAGATAAACCAGGTTTCGGGACAGTTTTGCCGACGGCCGCTTGAGAATGGGCACGACGGGTGGTTGCTCCGTCCCGGTGTAATTCATGGGCACCTTTTCATTATCGGTTTCAAGCATCGCGATTTTGCCCGAGCCCAAGTGGAACACGTGTTCTGATTCTTCAAATCCTCGAACTCGATCGCCACTGTCAGCGCACACCACTTCATCGCTGATGGCGTCCACCAGGCGGACGGACAAATGGTAGACGCCCTTTTTTTGAGGAGCTTTGACTTCGATCAGCAGGACGTGAGTCAGATTCAGGAGATTCGCATGGTTGACCAACGTCGGGCGAGTTGCACTGATCTGGCGCAGCTTTTCCATCTGCTCGTTGTCGACAACTCGTACCCCCAGTTTGACAAGTTTGGAGTAGACTTCGTCCTCGACGTACTGAACCGCTTTTTCGACCGACTTATGAGGATCTGGGACTTCGTAAATGTGGGCCAGGAACTCTTGTAAGACGAGTCCCGCCGCCGTCGTCGGGGGATCAACTGTTGGGGGCGGTGCGCGTCCCGTTCCCGGCCCAGATTCCCGTGGCGGACCGAATCTCGGCGGCGGCCCAGATCCCGGCTTCGCTTCGACTTCCGGTTGCGGCTGCTGCTCAATTTCACCGAGTCCAACTCGGACCGCAATCGATACATAATTGGAGCTGGCGAGTTTATGGGCCACGTTGTACAGGCAGTAGTCCAGGAAATCTCCTGCCTTAAGGGCGGAAACGATGTCTTCCCCCTGAGCAACTCGGGCACTCCCCGGCCGAAGATCGGATTTGGCAATGTTCAAATCCTGTTTGGAGAAGTTCGTATACACCAGCCCATCCTTGCGGATTTCCTTAAGAACTCCCAACACTTGTTCGTTTTTGGTGGCATTCTTGAACGTCACAAACATGAGGGGTTGGCCGGCGTTCTGCTTCACCGGCAGGAATTGGTGAGCGCCAATGACTTTCTTGACTTCAACCTGCAGTGCCGGTGGAACAGGTTCGCCTTCTTTGAACGCCTCGTAAAGCCGGTGAGTCAACGCTTTGTCGCAGGCCACCCGAGGTATCTTGCTATCCCGTGCCTTCCTGATGGCCAGTTGTGCCGCCAGATCGGCGGCGCGTTGATTAAAGATGACCGTTCCGTCAGGACGCAAATCGACTCCTACCACAAGATGCTCTGGATTCACAAACACGAACTGCGGTTTACTCCAGAGGTTCCGCTTTTCCAGCATTGTTGACAGCTCCTGGATCTTCCCCTCCAATTCCTTGGCTTTCCGATCCAGATTGTTCTTCTTGTCATCCAACGTCTGAATCTCTTCGCTCAACGCCCGGCGGTGCTTCTTGAGATCTTCCACTTCCTTTGACAATTTCGCTTCTTCATTTCTGGTCGATTTGTTAAATAGGGTTGCTTTGGTCGCTTTGGCCGGCGGTTCGGTCGCGGCGTTGTCTGCAGAATTGTCCGTGTTCTCATTCGCCGTCACCGGCGGCCGCGTACCCGACCGTCCAAGTTGCCAGATGCCAAACATCAACAGCAAGAGTGTCGGAACGGCGATCGCAGCCATGACAGCGGGATTGGAGAAGGGAGAACTTTGACCCGATCCGGCGCGTGATGCTTTCGCTGGCGCTGCGGACGCTTTTGATGCCTTTTTGCGTGGTGCGGGAAGACTGGGAGCCCCGGGAAACAGGCCCCCGACGGAGGATGCGGGGATCCATTCCGAATCACCGCCGGATGACACCAACGTCTCTGGCTTAATGGTTCCTTCTCTGATCAACTGATGAAATTCACTGGTGGAGAAGGGCCCCAGAGGTTGTTCATCCACCGATTCGGAATAAAACCAAGTCGCCATCATCGCCCCCACTTAACTGAACAAAAGTCAGAGAACAGCCGAAAGCATTAGACGGGGAGAAATGCTCATTGTGAATATTGAGCGATCACCGTACATTGAAGAACGACCGGAGACGAGCCACACACCGATTCGATTTTGAATTGTAAGTCGGTTTATAGTACTGCATTCCGGTTCACAGAGTCAAGGAAATGCCAATTCAGGAACAGGAAGACTTGGATTCCGACGTCATGGCGGAGCGTACGCGAACTTTGGTCGGAATTGACAATACGACGGGGTTCGGCGCTCACCTTACATCTTTGTTTAACCCCGAGCCTACGGCGAGGGTGATGTCGATCGATGATCTGATTCCGAATCCGGTTCACTCTGCCGAAACCCAACGCAAGTACTGGGCGAGGTCAAGTCCCTGGAGTGCTGCGGCTTGACGCAGCCCTCCCTTCGATTGGAATGGAGACGTTGATCATTCAAAAACCGATTGACAGCGTCGTCGACTTGGACGTTCACGGTTTTGAACTTCGAGAGTCGCAATTTCATTCGAATGGAGGGCGGTGTCGAGCCACCGCACTCCAGGGCCTGGAGGTGTGATGTCGATTTTTGGCTC
>JAQGHT010000698.1 GCA_028291565.1 Planctomycetaceae bacterium
AGTGCCACTTGAATTACCGCGCAATGTGTCCAATTGGCCTTGATCCGCACATTGCTCAACTCGAGACGAACAGAAGTATAGGGCGCGGCCAATTTCCTGGAGTGCTGCGGCTTGACGCAGCCCTCCCTTGAACTGGAATGGCGACGTTGAGCATTTATCCTGTTCGCGGCCACGAATGAGTCTTTTTTAATAACTGTCCCCGCAATCAAAAGTCTCATTCTTGACCGAGCGCAATATATATCATCGAGATTTGATAATCGCGGTTTTAAACTTCGGGAGTCGCCATTTCAATCGAATGGAGGGCGGTGTCGAGCCACCGCACTCCAGGGTTTGGCGGAATGCCGCTTCGATGACTTGGATTTTCACATAATCTCGCCATTCGGTGTGTCGCACCGCTTCGAAAATCCGCAATGATTCAAACGAATCCCAATCATGAGGATGCGGGAAAATCCGCAAAATATCGACACATTTGAACTGATCCGACACCAATTTGACTTGCATCGAGGCCGCAAACAGCACTGCTGGGAGACAAATTGCGACTTCAGAGATTTGCGCCACGGAATGGCGTTTCGTTAAAATGCCAAATCCGCACAGGAGTTTTTTGATCCGGTTGGTGGATTACGGAACCAGGCAAATGGATCGATCAAGAAAATCTTTTGGAGATGCGATTTGGGGTCCAACTTTGTATCCAATTGGATACAAAGTTGGAGGCAGTTTATCGCGTCCGAGATCCGCGACGCTGTCCTCAAGATCTCGAAGTCGTTCAGTCGCGGCTCGGCGGACGCCGAGAGTCCCGCTTGGCGAGCGGGACCTACTGTATGTGCCGCCTTGGCACTATGGCGTAGATCAAGGACCGTTTGCCTTATTGATCGAGAGTTCTCGCACGATCCTCAATTATTGCGTGCAGCGGAATTGCCACGGTCTCGTCACTAGTATACAAGAGGCGGGCACACGTATTTTTTGATCCGATATTTGCACAGCAACAAGCAGCATCACGTACAACAACAATACAGCTATTCTGACAGTCTCTAACTGCGATCTATTTCGGGTGAATTGAGCAGTCCAGATGCGATCGCGAATTTGGTTAATTCTGCCCGATTTTGTAATCCGAGTTTGGACATCATTCGAGCTCGATAAGACTCGACGGTTTTAACGCTCAACCTCAACTGATCCGCAATCGCCTGGTTCGTATGCCCCTGCGCCAGTTGCAACAGAACTTCGCGCTCTCGTTCACTAAGAGACTCCAGAGGACTGTTCAGTGCAGTGTTCTGGCTGGCGAACGTGGGTTCAGCCAAGTTGTCGTGAGCCAATGTGGCATGTGTAAAGACCTTACCCGCCGCAACGTGGCGGATCGCGTTCAAGAGCTCATCGGCAGCGGCAGTCTTGGTGACATAACCCATCGCCCCCGATGCGATTGCCATCCGAAAATAAGCGGGGGCATCATGCATGGTCAGAACCAGAATGCGAGTTTCGGGACAGTCCCGGCAAAGCTCCTGGATCGTTTGAATTCCATTTCCCCCAGGCATGGACATGTCAAGAGTCAACACGGTTGGGCGAAATTCGCGGCAGTGCTTCAGGGCCTGGACGTGGTCGGCAGCTTCGCTGACCACTTCCATATCCGGTTGCGTGTTGATGAGTAATCTCAGTCCGGCTCGCAGGACTGTGTGGTCATCAGCAACGATGATTCGAATTTTCGCCATGCGCGTCCTTGTTTCGGGGAATGGGGATCCTCACTTCAATCAGGGAACCACTCCCCGGATGCGATTGAATATTCACAGTCCCCTCACACAATGCGGCCCGCTCACGCATGCCGATCAATCCGAAAGAGTTTGACTTCGTTGTCTTCTGGAGTATCGAGGCGACATCAAAGCCGCAGCCATTATCGCGAACGGAAAGCAGGATCGCATCGGGAGATTCCTGGAGCTGCAGCCGGATCTCCGAGGGGGCTCCGTGTCGAACGGCATTTGACAAGGCTTCCTGAGCGATACGATAGAGGACCGTTTCGATCGCGGGCGGTAACCTCGGCAAGACCCGGCTCAATTCGTCCATGCGGGCATCGACATCATGCACGGCCACCACTTCGAACAGGCGTTCTAATGCGGGAACCAAGCCCATGTCGTCCAACACGAGCGGCCGTAAACCGCGCGCCATGCGACGTACTTCTTCATGTGTATCTGCTCCGATTCTGCGCAAATCGTGTGCCAGCTGACAGACGCCGTCTTCGGTCGACGACTCCTGAATTGTTCTCAGTCCGACTAGAAGTCGCGTCAGTGACTGACCGAGCTCGTCGTGCAGATCGCGCGCGATTCTTCCGCGTTCCTCTTCCTGTGCAGCAAGTATCAATGCGAAAAGTCGCAGCCGAAACTCCGCCACGCGCCGAAGCGGCCGAACGACGAGAACCCAGATCACCGGAGCCAGGATAGCCGTCAGCGAGCAGGCATCGACCAACGCTGTATATCCGAGACTGCTGTTCGCTGGCAGCAACGTCGGCAAAACGAGCATGACGACAAATTCGACGCCGAAGATCGCAGACAATAGCACGGCAAAACGATCAGGTTCACGGTGACGACGACAATGACATAGTGAATGGCGGGACAGGAGACGATCAGCTGCACGGGGATTCTGGGAACGACCATTGTCACGGCGGCGGCGGAAACGATGATGTCGACGGCGGAGATGGTGACGATGATGTGACCGGAGATGATGGCGACGACAATCTTCATGGAGGAAGTGGCAACGATCATCTAAATGAAGGCAGCGGAAACGATGGCCTCCATGGTGACGACGGTGACGACACCCTGCAGAATGACGACGGCCAAGATACCGAAGACGGCGGCAACGGCCATGATTCCGATGACGATCACGGCGGCAATAGTGGCGGGGATGACAGCGGCAATGGAAATGGCGCCGGTAATATCACTACTGTTAACACCAGCATTATCAATGGAACGCTGAATTCAGATGCGTCCAGTGGAAGTCAAGTTGGCAACGTAGAAACGGTCGCCACCGTAAATGGCGGAGCCAGCGGTGACCGCGTGAAAGCTTCTGCGACATCAGCATTGGCGTCCGCACCTGTTGCTCGCAAGCATGGAGCTGACGATGGTCCCAGCCATGTCCGGCACGAACGACATCACGGACTGCACCACGCTTAATCTCGGTTGCAAACAAAGCGCTGCGGGTCGGGCAGTCATGAAGATTTGAACGAGACAGCCAGGCACGATGTATACCGATTTGTATCAATTGTACACTCGCAATGTCGCCAGGCCTTTCACCCATACTCAGGCAAAAAAGTTTATGAAGATTTCAGTTGTTTTGGAGGTCATGTTGACGTTGACGGTTGGTTCACTTCTGTTTGCTGAGAAAGGACGTGGCGGACGCGGGAAGGATCGTGCTGCGAAAGCGACTGAAAAGGAGGAAGCCGAAGAAGGAGAAGAAGCGTAAGAAGTTTCGACGCTCGAAAGCGACAATTCAAATCACCGGTCAAGCCAAACTTGCTCAAACGGCGACGATCCGCGAGGTCGGGAATAGTCTGCCCATGCTTGGTACCAGCAAGACGGAATTTGATCTCAAACTCACGGGTAAGGGGACCGTTACTGCAGTGGTCACGGTGAAATTTCCAAACGCAGTCGATCCACGAGTCACGACGTACAAATTTGAAGTCGAATGACTCAAAAACCTCAAAAAAGGCCCGGATTGAAGTCGTACAGGGCGAAGCGCTTTTTTGGCTCAGAGACTAATTTTCAGACAGCCGCAGAATTACGTGATGACATCACGTTGAGGCTGAAGTCGGAACCTGTAACTGGTCATGTTTGTCCCAAAACTG
>JAQGHT010000722.1 GCA_028291565.1 Planctomycetaceae bacterium
GCCAGTTCAATTGCCGTTTGAATCGCGCAAGCGGGATCTAAGCCAGCACCGATCTTTCCAGAGAGCCGTGAATTCTTCATCGAAGCCGGTTCAGCAAGCGTGCCATTTCGACCGATGAATTCGGTCCGATCACACGTGATGCTGCGATTGACTTCGCTGCATTGTAAGAACGCAACACAACCATTGAAGTCGATGTTGAAGTAATTCCGTGCGAGAATTGCACCAGTTTGAGGTTCAATCTCGGTCACGACCTGCGGAGACGTCCGGAATCGCTGTTCACCCAGAACCCATTCGACATAGCCAGTCACGCTCAGTGATCGTTTTCGGCCGGAAGCATTTCGAATTTTGAGCAACATGAATTTCGCGGGGACATCATTCCCGACATAAGCGGCCAATTCTGTATGCAGCCCCGCCTCTTCATGCTCCCAGACCGAATAACCAAAGCCGTGCCGACATACAAAAGGCCGGTTTCCGCGAATCGGCAGTGGAGTCGGACAGAAATACCTGCCGGTCTCTTCGTCCCGGATATAGATCGCCTCCGAAACCGGATCACACACAGGATCATTGTGCCAGGGCGTCAAACGGAACTCATGGGCGTTCTTAAACCAGGTGTGGCCCAAACCGGACTCCGTCACGATCGTGCCCAGAAACTCGTTGGCAATGACATTGGACCACGGAGCGGGTGTCACCAGGCCCTGGTTCAAAAGCGTAATATATTCTTTCCCATCAGGTGTGAAGCCCCCCAGGCCATTGAAGAAGATGAGGTCCCGACGTGGCTGCGTGGTGTCTCGTTCGACCTCGTTCTTTCTGACCCGCGTCGGGCGGAACGGATTGAGCACGACTTCGGACCGTATCTGCCGATTGACTTGTTCCGCCAGTGTTCCGCGCGCGTCAGACAAGACGACTGTGGCGACACTTTCCAACAGCAGCCGGTCTTCTTCCGGCATCTGGTCACTCCGGCGAATAAAAATCCCACCCGGCTTGTCCAATAACGGCGCATCATGGCTGGACGTGATCAGTCCCAGTAGCTCATCATGCAGTTGTTGACGATAGCCGCCCGAATCTTCATTCCAGATGACCAGATCGACGCTCAACCCCTTGAGGCGCCAAAAGGAATGGGCCTGCAAGACACCACGCACGAAGCTCAACCGATCTACTTCAGAGACTTTCACCAGCACAATCGGCAGATCACCACTGATCGCATAAGACCATAAATGACTTTGATTGCGGCGATTCTGGGCTCGCAGACTCGCACTCGACCGGTACAGGACACCCCCATATAAAATCTGCCCAGCCAGACGGCAGAAGAGTTTGACGTCTGCATCCGAAGAGCCATATTGCTTGTGGGCGACTTGTTCGTGGGTCCACGCCAGATCGAGAGCCCGGTCCGCGAGTCGATGGTCCTGATACTTTTCAATTAGCGCCAGTGCGATCTCCCGCGTGGCCGCCACTCCGGTAATGATATCAACATGGAGGCTCTCTTCGGCGTTAATCGCAAATTCACGACGGACACTGACAATTGGATCCAGGACCGCGCCCGCCGTATTTGAAAGTGGCTTTTTCCACTTCATGCAAATGGGTTCGCGTAACGATTTCCCCCGGCCGATGAAGCGTGCTCGATCAGTTTCAAAACTGACCGGAGTCGGTTGCTGTTTCTCACAGATCATGATGTGAAACAGAAACGGAGGCTTCTCATATTCGGCCCGTGGACGCCGTGTGCACAGAATGGCACCGCGTTCCGGGATCAACTCCGTCGTCACGAATAAGTTCGAAAAGGCGCGATGTGCCACATCCGCGGATTGAGGCGCGATAATCACTTCGGCATAACTGGTCACATCGATCGAACGGCCGAGCCGACTGATGTTCTTGATGTGAATCCGCCGAACCTCGATGTCGTCTTCAGGAGAAACACCAATTGTCGTATGCACCACCAGGTTTTTATCGACGCGGCGGAATTCCGCTTTTCCAGCACTGAAGACGGCGTGATATTTTTCCGGGACTCGCAACGTGGGCTGGAATGTATTCGACCAATAATCACCGCTTACCAGATCGCGAATGTAGCAGAACTGGCCAAAATGATCCTGACACTGGTCCGGCAACCAGCGTGTCACCGCGAGATCCGACCAGCGGCTGAAACCACCACCGGCATTCGTGACCATGACGTGATATTTGCCATCGCCGAGAAGCTGGATTTCCGGTGAAACGGTGTCCGCCGTTTCGAATGTTCTGATGGCATCTCCCGCACTGTCACTGCCAGCCTCGGCATAAGGTTCCATCGCCTCCGCCGGATGTGGCTCAACAGGCCGCAACACGTGCGGAATCCGTTCCTGCAACAATAAATCGTGTGCCTTAAGAATCGGATCCGCCAGGAACCGGCTTTGCATCGGTTCGTCGAACAGAACGGCATCCAAGGCCAGCAGACTCATCCCACTATGGTGCGCCATAAATGTACGACAAGGAACGGGCTCTTTTCCGGGCCCCAGTCGGGAACTTGTGAAGTCAATGGCATCATAAAAGCCATAGTCTCCCAGGTAACCAGCATGCTTCAGGCGTTCCAGATTTTGACACGCTTCCACGGGCGCGACCATCGCCCCCATGATGCTGGCATAGGGGGCGATCACGACATCCTGTCCCAAGCCGCGTTGCAGGCCCAGACCCGGAACCCCAAACGCACGATATTGATAGGTCAGATTGGCATCAGTGACATTGTAGCAGCTTTCCGAAACTCCCCAGGGCGTCTTGAGCTGCCGCCCATATTCGATCTGTCGGTCCACGGCTCCTCGTCCGGCGAGATCCAGCAATGTCCCTTCATAAGTCGGCATAATCAAGCTGGGCATCAGATATTCGAACATCGAACCCGACCAGCTCAATAGAGTCGGCTCACCTCCCTGTGTGGTCAACATACGCCCGAGCGCGAACCAGTGCTCACGCGGCAATTGACCTTGAGCGATGGCAATAAAACTTGCCAGACGTGCTTCTGAGGCAAGCAGATCATAAAAGCTGGTATCCCGCCGCTGCTCGCTCGCGTTATAACCAATGGCCAGCATGTCCCGGCCCGCGTCATAGAGGAAACGGAAATCCATCATCGCGTGTTTGCCGCATTTGAGCGCCAGAGATTGCAGCGACTGATTCAACGTACTCGCTTCGATTGCTCCTGACTCAAACAAACTC
>JAQGHT010000208.1 GCA_028291565.1 Planctomycetaceae bacterium
ATCCACTAAAACCGGATTGCCACGATGAGTCAGCGTGGTGACTCGAAACACAGGAACGTCGTGTGGCGTCGCATAGTGCCCCATCGAATGCGAAAACGTGCCACCAGCGATTGGAGCCTCCTGGCCATCAATGAAGCCTTCCATGACAATTTCGGCACCAGCAGGGACTTCCAGCTCCACTTGCCGGCCGCGAACGACTTCCAACGGTTTACCACGCAGACAGCCCCCAAACGCCAAGACATCCAGTTGCGGAGGGATTGATGTCTGGGCGATAAACTGCCATGTCGGATCACCTCCAAATGCAATCGCCAGCGGCAGGTGGGTTCCCAAACGCCGATGTTCTCGCAAAGATTGAAATGCCAGGTGATGTGGCTGCCAGTAGACGCCCAGCGTATCACGATCCAGCACCTGAAGTGGGATTGTTTCGATGAATCGCTCGCCAGTCACTGGATGCCTACCGAGAACCGTTCCGGCATATAAGAATCGTCCAGAATCGGCTGGCCAAGCCTGTGTCGCGGGAAGCTCGCGCAGGTCAATGTCGCGACCCAGCTTCACAACTTGTTGACACATCCCGGTTTTCACCAGTTGCGGCTTCCAGGGAGTCATTGGGACTCCCGATCCACCAATTCTGAGCTTTTGAAACCAAGACTCTGGGGTCTCTGGCTTGAGTGTTCCCGCCAGGCGATCCAGCAACTCGGCAATCGAGCTGGCCCCCAGCGCCTGGCAGATGCGGTGTGGAGTGCCCAGTAAATTGAGCACTAATGGAAGCGGGCTGCCTTTGACTCTCTCAAACATCAATGCGGGACCGCCGCCGGGCTGTTTGCAGATGCGATCGACAATCTCGGTCACTTCCAGCCGCGGATCAACCTCAACCGATATTCGGCGGAGTTCACCGTCATCCTGCAAATGTGCCAGGAAGTCGGGCAAGTTGTCGTAAGGCATGGTGCGAGGTCTTTGATTGGTCCTGTGGGAATCTTTTTATGGAGCAACAATTTTCATTGCGCGACAAGCAGGTCGAGACGTAATGTTGTCACTGGCTGCAGTGGAACTCGGAATGTTCGAGAACGTTCGCTCGAGATCTCGAATTGTGATTCGGTCAAATCGCTTTACAGTGAAAATGCAATTGAGTTTTTGTCAGAGTGTCGCAACCGGCCGTCGGAGTTTTCGTTGTGGGGACAACAATCTCAGTGGGGATAACAAACACGGTGTCCCAGTGAAACATCACTGCGTTATTGCCGTGAACCCCTGCATACCGGGAGTTCGCTCCACCCTGACACGTCATCCTTGGCATCGTACTGTGTAGCGGCATCTGTCAACAAGCCAACAAACTTTCCGAGCGGCGTTGTCCCATCTTGTACAGTATCTCCAATTTGTCTTTGGATTCTGAAAAAAAACGTTCAATTCCCGCTTGCAGAAGGCAACAACCGCGCGCACAATGAGCAACCGTTCGAGACTTCTCTCAGGGCCATTCGAGGGGCTATTCGAGCCTCCAGCCATCCAGAGTCTGTCGAGAGGATTGATTGATGCGAGTCTATACCCGTGGCGAGAACCAAAGTCTTGTGATTGGTCGCGACATTGTCGTTACTGTATTGCAAGTCTTTCCTGATCATGTCCGTGTTGGAATCGCGACGCCGCAAAGCGAGCCCCAATACTGGGAAGCCGATCTGTTCTTGCCGGAAGACACCAATCTCGAGGATGTGGAATTGGAATTGAGCTTGAACTAGATGGCGACTTCACCCTATGCGGTTCACGAGCACCATGATTTTATGGAGGCGAGTCGCGAGGCACTCAATTCTGCGAATCTTCAGACGGCTCTGAATCGCTTGGGTGAAACACTGGCCGCAGGCAATCGAACCGCATTCGAACTTCTGCCGGGTTCATCGCTCTTACGCGACAAAGCCCGGTCCATTAAAGATCACACTCTCGCGCAGCTCGATCAATATCTCGAGCAGCTCGAACGGGCCGTGATCCAACGAGGCGGGCATGTGCATTACGCGGCGGATGCCGCGGACGCCCAATCGATTGTTGTGGAGATCGCCAGGCAGTCGGGTGTGAAATCGATCGTCAAGTCGAAGTCGATGGTGACTGAAGAGATCCATCTCAACAAACACCTGGAAGCGGCGGGGTTTGAGGTTACCGAAACGGACTTCGGAGAATACATCATTCAACTCGCCGGCGAACGGCCTTCACACATTGTGGCTCCGGTGGTTCATAAGACGGTGGAAGAAGTCGCCGAAATCATGAATCGGCGACTGAACAGCAACACTCCCGCCGATGCGAAGGCGCTCGCGCAGCAGGCTCGACGTGTATTGCGAGCCAAATTTGAGACGGCTGACATGGGAATCAGTGGCGGCAATTTTCTCGTCGCCGAGACGGGTACGCTGGTGCTGATTACCAATGAAGGCAATGGCCGTTTAACCACCACCGTTCCCAAAATCCATATGGCAATTGTGGGGATCGAAAAAGTCATCCCCAAGTTATCGGACTTGCCCATCTTTCTAAAGATTTTGGCGCGTGCCGCCACCGGCCAAAAGCTGTCGATTTATACGTCCATGATCACTGGACCGCGGCGCCCGGAGGAAGCAGATGGTCCCGAAGAGTTTCATCTGGTGCTACTGGATAATGGGCGATCGAAGATTCTCGGCAGTCCGATGCGCGAAAGTTTGTTCTGCATTCGTTGTGGTGCGTGTCTCAATGCGTGCCCGGTCTATCGCAAGATTGGCGGACATGCCTATGGTGGTATTTATTCCGGCCCGATCGGCGCGATCCTGACGCCGTTATTCGATGGCTTGAAAGAGAATCACCATCAGCCGCACGCGTCGTCACTTTGTGGCGCGTGCCAGGCGGCTTGTCCAGTCAAGATTCAAATCCCCGAATTATTAATTCGAAATCGCGCCGCGCTGCACGATCAGCATCTGGTCCATTGGGCGGAAGTCATGCTTTATCGCCATTGGAGCCGCTGGATGAAATCCCCGCGCTGGTATGGCTGGGCGACCTGGATGGCGTCGCGAGTCCTGTCACGGCTGGCTCGGAGTGGTTGGATGCAACGTCTCCCTGGACCACTCTCGGGATGGACTGCCAGCCGCGACTTCCCAACTCCCCCCGCGAAACGATTTCGGGATCTCTGGAATGAAGAACTGCGCGATGCAGGCGAATGACCAGTGACCAAGACTTACGATCCTCGTCGCTGCCAGTGTTGTTGCCAGCCATTGGAGCGAATTTGTTCCGCAGGTCGGCGCCAGTTATTCGCATGAATCTGTCCGGCCCCTGCCTGTGAACCGGGCCATTGAGATTGTCGCCATTGTCCCTGCTGAGGATCGGTCTGCTCCATTGACAGATAAATCAATTGGTCGGCCGAAGTCCATTCTTCGGTCCATTCCGGGGGCGGGTAAAGTTCGATGCCCAGGCACCACTTAATGAACTGCGTGACGTGCAGGAGCAAATACAATCCGATTGCCATACCCACGGCAAGAAATGGTAGCAAAGGCCCCAGTTCAAACACACGTTCGAACATGTCCCAGATCCATTTCCAACCGACGATCACAACCAGTGCCGCCATGCTCAGATAAGGACCATAAGGGATTTCACGTTGCCTCGCAAAAAGCCAGGTCCCAGCCACGGCAAGCAGTGCCATCAGTGGCGCCAGGACGAATACCAGGACTGTCGGTTGCCAGCCGAGGAAACTGCCGACCATTGCCATCAGCACGACGTCCCCGAAGCCCATTGCCTCTTGCCGCAACACGGATTGCCCAATATAGCGCACCACCCAGACCACTCCGCCACCAATCACCAACCCTGCCAGGCTGACCGCCAGCCCATGCAGATGGGGATATTGGCTGCACCAACTCGGGATGCCGGATCCCGACATCCACCACAAGCTGGCCAGGGACTTCAACCAGGCCGGAGGCATGTCGCCGCCCCTGATGTCATAGAGGAGCGAAACAAAATTGGATAAGTCACCGCGTTGAAACCAGACCGGAACCAGGTGGACCTGGCCAAACACCACGCCCCCCACGACACCGACGCACATGGCGGGCAATGTGACGCCGTCCGGGATAATGCGCAGATCAAAGTCGATGAATGTCGCCACAACCAGCGCTTCGATCAAGATCATGTGGTAAACATACCGCCACAGCATCACTGCCGTCGGAGACAACCAGATCGATCCTGCGAACCCATGCGGTCCGGACGGCACGTAGAGACAGCTCTCCTCGATTCCGGAATAGACGTTTGAGGGAATCTCCATCCAGTAAACGAGCACGAACAAGCAGGCGTTGAGCAGTTCGATCATGGGATAGCGGATCGAAAACGACTGGCGACAGAAACGACAACGCCCACCCAGCAGGAACCAGCCCAGAATCGGGATATTATCGCGACTGAGGATTCGGTTGCCGCAATTCGGGCAACTCGATGGAGGATGTACCACGCTCAGGAGCTGCTTCCAAAATCGTTCATGTTGCGGAATGCGATAGATCGCCACATTCAAGAAACTGCCGACGACTGCCCCCAGTACAAATAGGAACGGCAGCATGACAGCCAGTGGCAATTCAATCAATGACACGAGTGGTCTCCGGCAATTGCTCGAGGATTTTGTTCACGATCGATTCAATCGTCAGGCCCTCAGTATCGATCACCAACGTGGCGCTGGATTGGTACAACGGCTCCCGTACTTGCAGCACCCGGGCAATTTCTTCTTTCGCACCGAGATTCGTCAGGTTGGGCCGACGTTCGGCAGTCGTGACATCTTCATGAATTCGGACATATAAAGTCTCAATGTCTGCCTGTAACCAGATGACTGGCCCCGACTGCCGCATCAGATTTCGAGTTTCCTCATTGAGGATGGCTCCTCCACCGGCTGCGATGACCAGGTTTTTCTGACACAGCAGTGAAGCCAGAACTTGCCGCTCCCATTCACGAAAAGCCGGTTCTCCTTCCGCCGCGAAAATCTCGCGGATCGTTCGCTGCGCCCGTTCTTCGATCACGGCATCGGCGTCAATCCAATTCCAGCCCAAGCGCGCGGCGAGCGGCTTCGCAACAGTGCTCTTGCCACTCCCCCGATACCCAATCAACGTGATAACCATTGCGCCTTCAATCAATTACGCCGAACACAAGCGACTCGTTTGAACAAACAGATCAGGATTCGGACCGGCATATCAATCACTGTCGTAGAAGCGGCGGCTCGCCGCTTAATTTTTGTGAGAGGCCCTGGCGTCTTGCGACAGTGAATTCTGCGTCGATCATTACTGCAGCGTGTCATTCTGCAGAAGTGTATCGGCTGGATTTTGAATTTGGTAATGGCTCAATGACACATCCGCTGAATCGGTCTTGCCAGAAATCGTCAGGTATCGATAATCCGGTTCCCGTCGCATCTGGCATTCATCAAGTATCGGGCGTCATTTCGCTCCCGCCAAGTTTTGCCAGCCCTTTCTCCAACTGCAATTTCCACCAACCTGCCATTCGAATCCTATTTCCTTTCTGCCGGAATTACCGGAACAGGAGGGGCGCGCTATGTGGTGTGCCAAGTGTCAATCAGAAGTCGCGGTTGAAGCCCGGCCTAACAGCCAGCGGCTGCACTGCGCCACGTGCGGCACAGAGATCACCGCGAGATTGAATCAGCCCGCGCCACCGCCAGTCGGAAGCGGAAATCAGGCTCCGTCCCAGAATGTGGCGGGAGCGAAAGCCTCTCCTCCCGGACGAAATCCGCAGGAATTGTTGGCCCGCTGGGCGAGCAGTCAGATGTTCGATCCCTACGGACCGATTGTAACACCTGGCTCGAAGCCACCGGAAACTCGGCCGGATGTCCCGAAATCAAGCGTCCCGGCACCTGCACCACTTGAGGTTCCCGCAGCCCCGGCCGCTGTTTCAAAATCAACCCCAGTTCCAGACACACGCCGTCCAGCGATTAATTCATCAGAAACTCTGGACAAATCCGCGAAGGTCCGCGTCGATCCGGCATTCACTGAGGGTTGGAGTG
Source organism: Planctomycetaceae bacterium (assembly GCA_028291565.1). Lineage (GTDB taxonomy): Bacteria > Planctomycetota > Planctomycetia > Planctomycetales > Planctomycetaceae > JAKFVC01. Next base: position 5,975 of record JAQGHT010000208.1, read on the forward strand.
ATGTTCCAACTCCTCACGTGCCAACGCCTCCTCATCGAGATCTTCCCTCGTCCACGAAAGTATCCGATCGCCAGTTACTATCAGGAGTTCGAGCACATTCGCCATCTGGCTTGCGAGGACCGCACTTTGATCCGTCCCGGCTGCAGGCCCCACCGCCGAAATCGTTTAAATTCGCGGCCGTGATGGGGCATTTTCTGGCTTATGTCGGGGCCGCTACGCTGACCGGTGGAGCTGGCCTGGTCTTGTGGGGTTACCTTGGTGGACCAACGAACCTCGCTCCGACCGGTTGGTTTACGTCAACTGTTGGTCAAATGCTGTTATTCATGGGAGTCGTCACTCTCGTTTCAGCCGGGATGGAACAAACCACCGTGGAAGTCTCGCGACGTGTGGACGCAATCGGAGAAAAACTCACTCGGCTGGAATACGCAACAGCTCAAGCGGCCTCTGCGGCTGCCGACGCCGAAATCGAAGCACAATTGAGAGCCGAAATCGCGGAATTGCGCAATCAGCTGGCCAATCGTAAATCTTCCTGAACGGAGTGTGGTGCCAAAATCGGGCTGGACGATCTCAGGTGAAACTCGGACGGGCAAGAGTGCCCGTCCGACAGTTGAATTCCTTGTGTGCACCAACTTAAGTCAGCTTGGTGATCACCCGGCCTTCTGGTGACAAAAAGACCGGCCGTCTCTCACGGGTGTAAATCGGCCGCTCGAGCTCGACGCCCAGAAAATCATAGACGGTCGCTGCATAATCATCCGGGGTGTAGGCTTCGTCGAGAACATAACCCCCTTCTTTGTCAGTCTTTCCGATAATTTGACCGCCACGCACGCCAGCACCGGCAAAGGCGATCGAATAGGCATAAGGCCAGTGATCGCGACCCTGGAATTTGTTGATCTTCGGAGTCCGACCGAATTCCGTGACGAAGCAAACCAAGGTCTCGGCCAGTAATCCGCGCTGGTCTAGATCGTCGAGCAACGCCGCGAAGGCCTGATCCGTGCTGCCCATCATGACCCAGTGGCTGATGCCATATCGCCCTTCGCCACCCGCTTTGTCTCGGACTGTGCCGCATGATCCCGTCGAATAAATCAGGTCGTGATGGTCCCAGTTCATGTTGAAGCCGCCAGGAGTCTGCTTCGTTTCCGGTTCCCGGACATCCAGGACGACGAATTTGACTCCGGACTCGATCATCTTGCGGCCCAGCAGGTATGCCTGACCGCGATGTCCCAAGCCATAGGCCTGCCTGACATTTTCAGGTTCACGCGTCAAATCAAACGCCGCTCGCGTTTGAGGATTGTCGAGCATCTGAAAGGCCTGGTCGAAATAATTGCCCATCGCCCTGGTACTGGTTCCGCCATTTACTTTGAGCAGGCCGACGTCCAAATTACTCAGCAGGTCGC
>JAQGHT010000752.1 GCA_028291565.1 Planctomycetaceae bacterium
TGTGGGAGTCTTCCAATACACAGCCAGCAATCCGCCTGTAGTTCGAGAGGCACCTCAACCGGTGGTTCAAAACGCCAATCAGGAAACCATTCACACCCTGCGTGGCTACGAGGCGATTCGGCTCCCCCTGCCCCGTTCCATCATGCCCACAGCCCTGGCTTGGACCAGAAATGAAACATTGGCCATAGCGTCCTTGAAGGGGCACGTTTTTCTGGCTCAGGACACGAACAAAGATGGAATTGAAGATCAGCTGCAAGTCTTCGAAGAGGGGTTGGCTGCGCCTTATGGACTGATTGCTGATGAGGATGGGACCGGATTATTGGTTGCTCATAAGCCGGAATTGTTGCGACTGCGAGATACCGATGGCGACGGCCGTGCCGACTTGCGGCAAGTCGTCGCGACGGGGTGGGGTTACAACGATAACTACCACGACTGGACTTGTGGGATTGTTCGCGATTCGAAGGGGCGGCTCTATGTGGGGCTGGGCAGCGATTACACCCAGCCCAAACGTCTCCCGGAACAACAACGATGGCGGGGCAAGATCTTGAGAATTGATCGCTCGGGCAATATCGAACCGATTGCCAGCGGATTGAGATATCCGACGGGCTTGGCGATGACTCCCGATGACGAGCTGTTTGTTTCCGACAATCAAGGGGAACAGAACACATTCAATGAATTGAATCACATCATTTCAGGCGAACGGTACGGTGTTCCGAGTCTCGAAGATCGAGCCCTGCCGCCAGTTCCCGCGCGGCGGCCGGCGATCCAGATTCCGCATCCGTGGACTCGTAGTATTAACGGGATCTTCTTCCTTCCGCGGGATGCGCAGCTGGCGAATGGCAAACCGCATCCGTTTGCAGGGCACGGCATCGGCTGTGAATATGATACCCGCTATCTGATCCGGTTCTCGCTGCAGAAAGTGGGTGAGACATTTCAAGGGGCTGTTTACCCATTCAGCCAGGATCAAGTGCCCCCTGAAACGCCCAATTTTGAAGGGACGCTTTGTGGGGGAGTCAGTCCGCGCGGCGACATTTATATTGGCTGCATTCACGATAGCGGTTGGCTCGGCGGCTTGAATGTCGGCAGTCTCTATCGATTGCGGCAAGCGGGTGAAATTCCGCTGGGAGTCCGAGAAATTCAGGTTCTTGCGGACGGGTTTACCATCGACTTCACGGGCGAGATCGATCCGGCGACCGCAGCCATCTCGAAGAATTTCACGATCTCCGCCTATACGCGGGAGTGGCAAGGTGATTATGCAACACCCGATTCGCAACGACACCAGGTCGGAATCAAATCGGTTTCGATCGCGAGCGATCATCGACGCGTAATCCTGCACACCGACAAACTTCGCGAGGGATTTGTTTACGAACTCACCTGTGGCAAGATTGGTCCGGACGGAAAAGCAGGACTATGGCCGGCGACGGGGCATTACACGGTCAATCGAGTGCCGGAGTCGGCTATTACGAAGTAATTGTAATCTGACCGATCGGTCAGATCAGACTTTCAACACGGTTTTGGTCCGCCGATTTACGAGTCCTCTTGACTCAATCGTGGATTCTCGGATATTAGGGCTTCTCACCTGCCAGTTCCGAGATTCTGCCTATTCATTCCTTCTGTCTGGTTCCAATTTCCCTGCCAATCTTGGCTTCACTGGTCGAACTCACCTCGTTAAAGGGTGTCGTTCAACAGCGTTGCGTTTCCGTGTGCGCCGATTTATCTATGCTGATTCCCGTTACTGATCGTGACCGCAGCCACTGGATCGAAGGCAACTTCGTCCGTCGCTCGGCCATTTGGACGATCATTTGCGGTCTGAATCTAATGGCTTGTGGCTGTTCGTCGATCTTTTCGCGTCCTGTCATGTCGGCTGCTCCGCAGTCACTACAGTGGTTTTCCAATTTGGCGGCGGCACCCGTCGAACCGAATCAGACGTTTGACCTCACACTCATTCAGCCTGTGTCGTCCTCGGGGATTCTGCCCAATGAAATGTTGGAAATTACGATTTGGGACCTGTATGAGCCGGGTAAACCCCACACTTTTCCGGCTCGTGTAGGAATTGATGGAAAGATCAATCTGCCCCATCTCGAATCAGTCTCTGTTGCTGGAATCAGTGCTGGAGAAATGGAAGCCCGGTTGAATGCCAGCTACCGTGAACGGGATGTGTTGAAGCAGCCCCGGATTCTGGTCCGGGAACTTCCTTCTGCGCCGCTCCATGTCTATGTCACGGGGTCTGTTCTGCGGCCCGGATTAATCAATTTGCCGCGCCGGAATGCGTCCGTGTTCGCCGCACTGGTGTCGGCCGGCGGGCTTTCCCGACATGCGGGAATGCATGTGTTTGTCTCGGACCAATCAGCCGTGAAGCCTGTTGAGTCAACTCAAAGTGCCACGGCAGTTGCTCCGGTTGAGACTCCCAAGGAGTTACCGCTTGTGGCTGGAAATGCCGGTTTGCAATTGGCAACGGAAGACGCATCGGCTCCCCCAGTCCAGTCCGCAATTGGACGTAAGGCCAAACCCGTGCGACCCACAGCGCCGGTTGTGCGATTTCAGTCTGAACCTCCTCCGCAATCGGCGACGGATCTGGATCTCACGGAACCTCCCGCAGGCGGTTTTTCCGCAGCGGATGTTCCACTGACCGGTGAGCGAACTGGCTCCAGCCAGCGTTCTAATCAGTCTGGCGTGGAAGAATCCATCGCCACTCGTCCGACGCAGACTCCAGTTGACAATCAGCAGAACCGCCCCGGTCATTGGTTTGATCTTTCGGCCGAGCGAGATCGAGAGCAATTGAAATCCCTCATCCTGCGGGATGGAGATGTCATCACCGTTCGCGCAGCGGCGCAACCGGTGCGAATCACGGGGGCTGTAGCTCAGCCGGGACCTTATCGGACTCCAGCGAGTAATACGCTGACACTTGTTGAAGCCGTCGAACTGGCTGGCGGATTAAGTGTACGGGACAAGCCGGTCGCCGTCATCCTGACGCGCCCCGCATCCGCGGAACGCGGACTTCAACGCTGGACGTTCCATATGGGGGACGGGCAAGTGATCTCATCCAATGCCCCATTCGTGCAACCGGGTGACATTATTCATGTCGAACCCACCGCAAAAGCCAGAGTCCAGAGCATTGTCGATGCGTTTCGGCCAAGTAAGTGGTGAATGACCAGTGACCAAAATTAAGGATTTGAAACTTGTTTGCTGAACCACCACCTTCTCCCGCAAGAACCTGGATGATTGTTCTGACGGTGGTTTGCGCGTGGTGCCTGGGCGGGGCCTATTTGTGGCATCACCCGTTGGCCGTTGTCGCAGAAGCCGTTGTACTGGTCCCACCGGGCACTGATCCCGAAACCCTGTGCAATAATCGTGAAATTGTTCAGGCGGTGTTCGACAAAATGTCTGAACTCAAGCGTTTTCCCGATCCGATCACAAATCTCTCAAATGAAGTAGAAAAATCGCCCGCGAAACTCACTGGCAAGTTATCCGGTCGGAAGGCCGCGGACGGATCTTGGAAACTTGCTTATCAGGCACCCAATGCTGAAATCGCAATCGCTGAATTGACGGCTCTGATAACGGCACTGGAACAGCAACTTGCTTCACCCAGAAACGACAAAGCCGCCTTGGAACGCCGTCAACTTGAAGAACGTCTGCATGAACTGACTCTGAAGCACACCGGGATGCAGGATGATTCTGAAACGGGAAGCGACGGGAAATCCAATTCGGACATCCCTGAATTGGAATCGGAAGACGCGGAATCCCCGGCGAAAATTCAGGAACGAATTACGGCGGCTCAACGCGATCTGGCAGAATCTCGAAGGGAACGGCAGAGGCTGGAAGAGGAATTTGGGTTGGTTGAAGCAGAGTCGCTGGCCGGAAGAAAGCTCGAGGTCATTGTTGCGAAACTGGCTGCTGGACCGATCCACGACGCGGTGCGTCAGATCGACCGACAGGCTCGACTTTCGAACGAATTGAAACAGATCAATATGACTCTGGCGAACGATTCGGAGATTTATGGCGACAAACATCCACGTCTGATCGAATTACGCAGGCGATTCGATCGCCTGTTGCAGGAAGTCGGAGGCTGGGAGCAGCTTCTCGCGGAATCTGCGATTCGAGACCACTTAATGGCCTCACTGGAACAGGTCTTGGAATCGCAACACGAACGGGAACGCGATCTGCAGGTGCAAATCGAATTGGAGCAGTCGGAACTTCAGGACCGGACGCAATCTGCATTGATACGGACTCGCGTTTCAGACACATTGAAGAAGCTGAAACTGGAGATTGAGGCGACTCAGCTGGCGTTGACGGAACTCGACAAGCCGCGGACATCTAATTTTACCGTGGTTCAGACGCCGATCGTAAATTCGTCGGCGACAATGATCGAACTCGGCTGGCCGTGGCTCGCGGTCCTGATCGGCGGATTGGTGTGTGGCGGCGCTGTGAGTTACATCCCCCATTTTGAAAAACAACAACCGGATTTCGAAGTCTCGATGCAGTTACCACTTTTGACAGTACCTCGGGTGCTCCTGCCGACTCCGTCGCCAGAAGCCAGTTCCGTGGCGCCGGGGGCCAGCCCGCCGTTCACCGAGAATCTCGACCTCGCGCAACGCCGAGCCGCTCGCCAGGCCCGTTGGCAGCAGACTTATGCTTGATGTGTCAGTGAATTACCATTCACATCGAAGTCCGGCTTCCGCTTTTGAATTTGCGTTGTATTAACGCATTGCAGTCATGGGTAGAGCGGTCTAACTTTGAGTGTGCCGGTTAAAGAAACAAATCTCCTGAGATTACCTGTAAAACGACCGGCAAATGCAAGATTAGCGCGGAATAGTATCCAAGAATTTCGCCACTGCTGACCCTGCGTGAGCGTGAAGTCAACCGTGTTCCATTTTGCCGTCGTAAGTAGTCCGCGGACCAGGCGACGTTGCCTCAACTTATTCACCAGACGTGTTGGCCGATTTATGTCCCGCAGGTTCTTCGCTGCATTCGATCTCTCACCCGACCAATTTGAATTGTCCGGTCCAGAAGCACATCACCTGCTTCGTGTCTTGCGGATGAAAACAGGTGAGCAGGTCTGGCTTTTCGATGGTCAGGGACATGAGGTCCTGGCCGAGATACTAGGCACGGAAGAACACGGGCTTTCCGCGCAATTCAAGATCCTGGAACGACGAACTGCGGACAATGATTCTGCAGTGTCGTTGACGATCGCAACCGGGGTTCCCAAAGGTGATCGCTTCAGCTGGCTGGTCGAGAAATTGGTCGAGCTCGGTGTCCAGCGTCTGATCCCGCTGATTTCCAAGCACAGCATCGTTGATCCAGGGGCAGGGAAGCTTGACAAGCTGCGCCGCACAATCATTGAAGCCAGCAAGCAGTGTGGCCGAACTCGGCTGATGGAATTGGCTGAACCACAGTCATGGTCCGCGTGTGTGGCACAGGAATTCCCGAATCACTCGGTTTATATCGCGCACCCGGGCGGAGAGAGCTTCGAATGGTCGACGCTCGGACGCGAAAATTCGCAGCCAGGCGTTCGACCTCCGCTATTTCTGGTCGGCCCGGAGGGTGGCTTCACCGAGACTGAAATTGCGCAGGCTGTTCACTTTGGTGCGCGTTTGGTACGGCTGGGAACACATATTCTGCGAATCGAAACGGCTGCTGTTGCAATCGCGGCGCTTGTTGGGCTGCAGGTAAAAGATCAGTAAAACTTTTCTGGCGATTTCGAGACCGTATCACTTCTCAAATTAAACCCCAAAGCCACCGAGCGGGCCCGATGGCTTCAGAGTGACGGCTTGAATAGACCCGATCGAAATGGTGATCCGCAAGCGGTCCACACTTCAATTTCTAGAAGCTGCCGATGACGGCGCCGTCCGAACGGTGGCCGAGGTTGTTGAACAGGGTACCATTGATGTTTGTGCTGATCGGCCGAACAGAACCGTCCGCCAGCACGAATTGTACAATGCCAACATGTGGTGAGCCAAACTGATATCCGTCAAATCCGTTAGGATCGGGCTTGGAGTCATTCGTTGGCAGGACGCCGCTATATCGCACGGTGTCTGGATCCCAGCCGTCTGTGAATCCGCGGTCGTCAGCCCAATAACCCCCGCCATACTGTCCCATGGGGATATACTTCTCTCCCACCATGAGGGTATTTGACGTCCCGTCCGTCACATCCTTCAAACCACTGTAGATGATGGGTTGCGTCGTATTGCTATTCCGTACGATGACGCCCTTGTATGGCGCGTTGACGGGGATGCCCCACGTGTTTCCATACCAGTATTGATCCCAGGAATAGGGTGAATCGGCCGGCGTACATGACGCGTAGTCATTCAAAGCCAGTGTCGGGCTGGAATAAACCGTACTGGCCCGTCGACTGGGGCAGAAATACATCCCGATCGGCGTGGCCATAATTACCGCAGGGTTTGTCTGCTTGTAGAGATTTGCCTGCTCGACATATGGCAGGATCTGCACTAACCAGCCGACGCCCAGATTCGGCGGATCATCGACGTTTCCACCGTTGTAACCAATATTGGCCCACGGAAATGAGCCACCGGTTGGCATGTGGTTGCGAGTGTCATGAAAATTGTGGAGGGCCAAACCGATTTGCTTCAAATTGTTTTTGCATTGAGTACGCCGGGCGGCTTCGCGAGCTTGTTGCACGGCTGGCAGCAAGAGCGCGATCAACACCGCGATAATGGCGATGACTACAAGCAATTCAATCAAAGTGAAGCCAGACCGTGTCGCGTGGCTGGACCTTCCTTTGCCTGATGGCCTGAGTTGACGCATGATTCGAGACCTCCATTAAAACTAAACGGGAAAAACGAAAACAACAACGTGCATCGCCCTGTCGTCAGCGGCGATGCGAAATTCAAAGAAGATCAAATGAACAGGAAAACTCAAATTTGAGATTAAAACTGACTCAATAATTTCGTCAGCACTGACCGCATGAAATGGATGACTTATTGCAATCTGGACGAAATAGAAACACTCTGCGCGATTGCGAATCAGGAAGAACCATCAGTACCGAAAACGATATTCGAGCTTGGAGTCCGAATTGGACAAAAACAGATCTGCGAGATTTGACACTGCTGAGAGGTGACACGACTTAATCAATCACCACTCAGTCTATGATGACGAAACAAAACAGCGAATACGAGAGCAAAATCTATTCCTCGCGGCCCATTTGGATAAAAGCCCGCCCGATCCAAGATTACGACATCACGTCTATACACAATGTATCACTTGCTGCATCACTTCACATCGGGAACCAATTCTTTCAGCTTCGCATTCGTGATTTCTTCGACTCCAGCAGTCCCATAAACGACCAGGTGTTTGCCGCCCACACCCTTTTGTTCGTAGGCCACGACTGTGGGCTTACCAGGACCAGGTGGCGGTACCTCAATGCCGTAGCGGACGACAATTTCAGATTTATCGCGAGACGAGATGAAAACGTCCTTGGCATTCGCAATGCCCATCGTCTTCAAATCCGCGGGAGACATTTTTTCGAGGAACTTGTCCAGCTCTTCGCGATTCGCAGGAGACTTGCCCTGATGACTACCGAGGTATCGCATGTATACGATACCGATTTGTTTGACTTCGGATTCGGTTCCTTTGGCCGCTGGTTGGTTTCCGCCACATCCGGCTGCGAACAGCAGGCATCCAAGTCCTAACGCGCGAACCGACCATCCCAAAAACATAGAGCACCAGACCATTCCGCTTTTTATCACGACAAAGAAGGCCTCAAGGAACGCGATACGGCTTGTTGAAGCCGGGTCGCGTTCTGGAATTGATATATTGATAGGAATTGTGTCATCGTAGGTACTGGACGTCTGAGTTGTCAATGACGTGCGGCACGTTGCGAACTGTGCGCTATTGCCGTGCGTTAACTCAGACGGGACTCTTCTTCCAGCATCTGCATCACGCGGCTGTCTGGAGTGGCCGGGCGGCACCGAGTTCGGGCCCATTCCCGCAATTCGAAAATCTTTTCTTCCATCGTAATCGACAACGGGACGGTCTGTTCCTGAGCCAGCAGTAAATCCGCCTGGGTCACCGAACGACCCGCGGTATAGGCTTCAAATGTCGCCGAAACAACGACTTGTTCCAACTCGGCCCCACTGTAGCCTTCCGTCTTCAATGACAATTGATTGATGTCGTATTTCTCGGGGCTGAGTTTTCGTTTATGGAAATGAATGCCCAGAATATCCTTCCGCTCATGATAATTCGGCAGATTGATGAAGAACAGTTCGTCAAAACGGCCCCGACGCAGCATTTCTGGCGGCAGGCTGGCGACCGAGTTAGCAGTTGCGATGACAAAAATGGGTTTGCCGTGGTCTTGCAGCCAGGTCAGGAACGTGCCGAACAAACGGGTTAAGGTGCCGTCGCCACCCCCTTCAGTCGAGACGCCACTGAAGGCTTTTTCGACTTCGTCCAACCACAGCACCGTCGGAGCGATCGTCTCAATCGTCCGCAAGACATCGCGGAGATTTTTTTCGGACGAGCCTCGCTCACCGCTCAACAGCGACGCGAAGTCCAGACGGACTAGCGGGAAGCTCAACAACCGAGCCGTAGCTCGTGCCGTCAAACTCTTACCGCAACCCTGAACGCCCAGTAACAGGACTCCCTTCGGCAGCGGTAAACCCTGTTTTCGCGCTTTCAAACTGTAAGCCGAAGCTCTGGATGACAACCAGTCTTTTAGTCCATCCAGGCCGCCAATGTCCTTGACTCCGGCATCCAGATCGAAGAATTCCAGCAATTCAGAACCGCGCAACAGGATCTTCTTTTCTGAAACCAGCACGGCGAAGACGTCATCGTCCAATTGATTGCGTTGTCCCAGTGCCCGGGCCAACGCCTTTTCTGCTTCTCGACTGGTGAGTCCGACGACAGCCTTGAGAATCCGTTCGCGTTCTTCGTCGGTGACCCGCAAGGATCGTCCCATGCTCTTTTGAATGTCTTTCAAGACGCCGGTCAAGACTTCCTGCAGGTCATCAATATCAGGCAGCGGCAGTTCGAATTGTAAGACGTCACGACCTAATTCAATCGGAATTTCGACTTCCGGTGACATCATCAAGAGTGTCTTGTTGGTCAAGCGGAGCGTTGAACACAAGTCGCGGAGTTTTCGAACGACGACAGGATGTTCCAGATAATGATGAAAGTCCTTCAGTAGAATGACATGATCCGCCGGGTATTTTTCCACTTCGGAAAGGACTGCCAACGGTTCTGTGATCAGCGGCGCATCCGCATCCAGCGGAGCTTTGAAGCCCTCGGTGGAACTCCAGGCGACAAATCCAAACCCCATGTCCAACGTCAGGTTGGCCAACTCTGCTTCCCAGCGTTCTTCTTCGTAGGTCGTGAGGAACAGAACGCAATAATGGGCCTGCAGGCGGGACTGCAATTCTTCGAGCGTGCTCGTCGTGATGGACATCGTGGGCGGTTTTCTCAAGGAAGTTTTTTTATTGAATCATGCTCGATCGAATGGGATCGGATTCAGATTAATTAAACCGGGGGTTCGGCAGCAACCCTGAGAGGCCGTTTGCAGAGACCGGAGTTCAAGAGCCTTACGATATTCAAGACCCCGGTAGTAGCCGCGAA
>JAQGHT010000759.1 GCA_028291565.1 Planctomycetaceae bacterium
CCTCTCTGCGATGGAACGCCGAAGTGCCTATTCTATTCCAAGACATTAATTGTTACTATTAAAGATTTGCATCTATGGTCAACCCATATCGCCCTCTGGAAGCTCTTAGTCAACTTCAATTACAAAATGGATACGGGAAATCACATGCACGGACCATTTGCAGTTCAAGAATTGCCACACAAACAGCGCCGTTCCTCTCACGAGTGGCACGCGATCTCTCATTCAAGCGGCTTGTATACTACTAGTGCACGAAAGATGTCAACATTGCAGAACTTGTCGCCAAATGGATTCTGCTTCTTTACTAACAGCAGAATACAATGAACCATATTGACACCTTCGGCACACACCAACTGCCCAGACGCGCTGTCATACGCAACAACCGGCCATTGATTTGGCTTCCCTAACGTGCGCCAATTAAGATAGTTCCCATCATCTGTACTGCAGAATGGAATGAAACATCCAGGTTGCGGATATGGTACAAAGTCAATTTGATAACCATGATCCTTATCATACTGATATTCCGATTCAATCTTGGGAATAGCACTGGTAACATCAGCGTCACTTGGAGAATCCAAATAATTCCAAATGTGCAGAAATGACTGCAAGGAGCCGGACCCATAAGCGGAAATGAATTCCTTGTAATCATCGGGAAAATTAAACCCGAGTATCTTTTCGGCTTTATCCCAATCGCCATTAGAGCATCGAGTCGCTTTGGGAGGTGGGAACAAGGTTAGTGAGTTCCCTAAGGTCCGTTTTCACACTTTTGGCCTCGTCGAGGGACATAAAAAGTAAAGTAAAGGACAGGCGCTTACAATTTACACGATTCTAGAAGGCGACAATAATTTTGCAATCGCAACAGAAAATCTGGTCCCGGAGTTGGTTTGATCAAGGTGTAAAATGACAACGGCTCGTAAAGTCTTGGTGAACTTTGACGTTACACCGCTTTATCAATGTCGACGCGGGGCAGTGGCGATTCCCCATTGAAGACCGCCGAAACCAGATCGGCGAGGGACTGGCTGGCTTGCTACCCGGCCGCTCCTTAACCGGCTATTTGCAGTTGGTCGACTGGTCCAGCCGCCTGGTTCGGCCCGGGAAAGTCAGTTTGTCCGTCCACGTCCCCAGCATTCTGGTCCGCATGTAGATCGATGCGGCGGACTGGAAAGGCTATTGCCCCACGTGCGCCACGCAGCTCTCAAGTTTCTTCCAGCACTTTCATAAAGGCGGTGTTATCACAAGGTTTCTCAAAGAATGTCAATCGAGCGACCGCACGATTGAACACGTGGAACACCTCACCCGCCGGACAGATTCGTCTATTTCTTGGCATTATTTCATGGCAACATCATGAACGGAGCAATGTCAATGACGCCTGACCACTTTTCGTTATCTCCCTTTTTGTTCTCTTTGTAGCCAATCTCGTAAGATATTGGGGCGGTTCGCTCTGTTTCAGGTCCGATGCCCAAGAATTGGCAACCTTGGCTACGTGGAAATCAGCATTCCGAAATGACTCACGGCTTGTTCCGGTGGGTCCACAGCCTTTGATGCCCGAGACCGGGACAGGCAACGTCGAAGCAACAAAAACGCAACACCCTGAGGAAAAAGGATCCGATTCGTGACCGATTTGAAGTTTTGGTTGACCTGGAGCATTTTTATCGCAACCTATGCGGGCTTGGCATTGGGGAGCGTGCCGGGACTGCGTATGGATCGAACGGGGATTGCACTCGTCGGTGCAACACTGATGATGGCAACCGGAGTACTCGATCTGAATCAAGCAGTCAGTCCAGAATCGATCGACTTTAAGACCCTGTTTCTCCTTTTTGGAATGATGATCGTGGTCGGAATGCTGCGGTTATCGGGCCTCTTCGAGCGTCTCATGGGTATGGCCGTGCGCAGAATCTCGACGCCCAGAGGTATGCTGGCTGCAACGATCGGTCTTTCTGGAATTCTGTCCGCGTTCCTGATCAATGACGTTGTTTGCGTGGCGTTGACGCCTTTGGTTTTGCACCTGGCGCGACGCAAGAAATTTGACCCGATACCGCAACTGATCGGCCTCGCTACCGCAGCCAACGTCGGTTCAACCGGCACGATTACCGGCAATCCGCAGAATATCTATATCGGTTCGCATTCGGGTATCTCTTATCTCCGTTTCGCGTTTCGTCTGATGCCGGTCGCCTTGCTGGGACTCGGGTTGACGTATCTGGTTGTCTGTATCGTCTATCGCAATCGCCTGCGTTCGTTCAGCAACACCAGCGAGGAAGAACATCATCCGTCAACCCCCAACGCAGACGAAGGGAAGCCGCGAAGCAGGGCTCACGCCAGACTGCAGTTCAAGACGGGGGCGATCACATTAGTAGCCGTAGTCCTGTTCTTCACCGGGCTGCCGCTGGAACTGGTTGCACTGGGAGCTGCGGCGGTCGTGCTGCTCGACAGAATCAATCCCCATAAAGTGTATCGCCAGGTCGATTGGAGCCTGCTGGTAATGTTCACAGGATTGTTTATCGTCGTCCGTGCTTTTCAAGTTCACGTCGTCACCGGTTGGCATATCGACCAGTGGACCTGGTTGCTGAATCGTCCGAACGATTTACTGAGCCTGGTTTCAGCTGCGTTGTCCAATCTGGTCAGTAACGTTCCCGCTGTGTTACTGCTGCAACCCGTGGCCCAGGCGGTCCCGGAAGCGACACGCGAAACGGCGTGGTTGGCACTTGCCATGTCGAGTACACTGGCAGGCAACCTGACAGTACTCGGATCAGTGGCCAATCTGATCGTCGTCGAGACGGCGGGCCGCGAGGGCGTGACAATCTCGTTCTGGGAATATTGCAAAGTCGGTGTCCCGTTAACGATCCTGACTCTGATTCTCGGAATTGCCTGGCTTCAATTTGTCCATTACTAACGCAATTACCACTGAGGGATGTTTGACAGATGGCAAATCCGGAGCACGAACGCATATTGCGGGATTCCGCGAGGAATAGGGACTATTCCGTTGATATGAGCGGCTACGATCTGTCGGGTATGTTGTGTGCTTCGATTCGACTGCGGGGATTGAAGCTTTCCGGTGCAGATCTCAGCGGAGCAGATTTTTCAGGCGGTCAGTTTTGCGACTGCGATTTTCGGAATGCCATACTCAACAAGACACGCATCGTTCTTGGTGATTTTCGGAACGCCAATTTCTCTGGAGCTGACTTGACCGCTTCAAATCTTAATGGATCGGTGATGACCGGCGTCCATTTCACAAATGCGAATTTGAGCCGGGCGAATCTCGTGAAAACGCGTCTCGATGGAGCGGACTTGACCGGCGCAAACTTGAATGAAGCGGACCTGCGCGGCGCGCAAGGGCTCACTGCAACTCAAGTGGCAATGGCACTGAACAACGAGAAAGCCATTTTCGATACCCGAATGTTGGCCGTATTGTGCCGGACCGCTGATCCCAGCACCGCGCGACATGGCCGACAACTGCGAAAAAGCGAGGATCGCAATCAAGCAAAAATGGAATTTGGACCGTTAAAACCGTGCTTGGGGGACCTATTCTTACTCTGTGGCAGTCAACATCCTGCGTTTCCTCCCACCGGAAACTTCGGGCTGAACCAACTCGCGGATCTCAACTTTGAACAGGTTGATGACTACTTCGCAATCTGCGTTGACGGTGATCCAGTCATCTGGCTCTTTCCCACAATTGGGGAATGCATCGTGCAACACCATGCGGGCCCATTTGACGGTCTGGTCATTGAGCTGGGCGACCGTGCTTACAGGAAGCTCTGGTCGACATGCGTCGCACGGTTCAAGGAAGTTTTGAAAGTCCCGGATTGATGGAGAGAAAGAGTGAGGGAGTTTCGCAGAATGTCCGCTCTCTGGCTCGATGCAATAGCTCTGCATCGAACTGGCCTCTAAAAACTTTAGCCACGGATGAAACCCAGCGCGGGCGAAGCCCGCAACCCAATATCCTTCTGGACTTCGGTTGAGCCAAGTCAAGTTTTCAATGACAGAAAAATCCTCCACTTTCACGATCCAGTTTTGATCGATGAAGCGTGTTGCATCAACACCAACGTCTCACATTGTAATGCACTCCTCATCCGAAAAACATTTTAACCAAAGCGGTTATCACATCGATTTGAAGAATTCTTTGCAGCTCGCAAAGAACTGAATTGTTTGTGACACGGATTCCGAACTTTATCCGGAACGATTGTTGCAAAAGCCTTGGTTTTCACATCACAATTCCACAACGAGTGAAATGTAGACAGGAGCTGCTTGCGTTGTTTCGATCCGTGTTTAATCCGTGTTCATCCGTGGCTAGATTTAACGGTTCTATTGCAAAACTGTCGCTCGGGGCTATTCGCGACTGCTCGTTTCTCCGCAGTTGGTCATGGCGTCACGATTAAATCGCGACTGTAGCGTGAGAGCAATTCTGCGCCGTCATTGGTGACCAGCACGTTATCGATGATGCGGGCTCCGAGATGTTCGTCACCAAGAAACACCGGTGGCTCAACCGTTATCACCATACCTGCCTGGAGCAGGTATTGGCTACCTCCAAATAGATGCATCGGTTCAGCCCAGCCTGGTGGCGACCCCGGCGCCAGACCGTAACCACTTAAATGAACTCGCGCATGGTCAAGCCCGGCGTCATCAATGACGCGTTTGGCGGCTTCATGCGGGACCACAGCTGGCACTCCAGCACGAATTTCGGCCAGACAGGCGTCCGAAGCTCGGAGGACGAGGTCGTAAAGCTCCAGCATCCGTTTCGTCGGTTGGCCAACACAGAATTGCCGGCCAATCGTCGAGGTATATCGTTTGAACGTCGCTCCATATTCGACGTTTCCGAAATCGCCGCGACGCAGCCGACGATCCGTTGGGGCTCCATGACTGAAACAGGAACGTTCGCCAGACACGAGATTGATCGGGCTGGCAGCGAGGCCGCTGCCGGAAGTCAATAAGGCGTGATAAACTTCACCCGCGATTTCCAATTCACTCCGGCCCTCGGTTAATGACGCCGTAAACCGTGACATGGCGAGATCGGCGATCCGGGCAGCTTCGCGGATATATTCGAGCTCCGTGGGGGATTTCACCAACGTCAGGTCGAAAATCAAGTTTGGCATTTCGGCCAAGCGCAAATCGCCAAAATGCTGTTTGATTCGTACGTAATGCAGCGGGTGCAGATAGTAGCCCGGAACTTCCATTCCGACACGAGTCCCTGTCACTCCCAGAGATTCGGCAATGCGCGTCAGGGCCGCGATTGGATCCTCGGGCTCTCCGCCGCCCCAGGTATGCAGCTGATCAACGAGTGCGTCATCTCGGAACTCGTTGCGTTCCCCGTCGCGAGTCAGCACGGTTATTGGCCCAGGTTCGGCCGAGATCAACAGGCACTGAAATTCCTGATAGCTCTTCGCGTCCGAACCAGTCAGCCAGCGGATTGTCACCGGATGAAAAACCAGGAACCAATCGAGACCCGCGGCGCCGATGGCTTCACGAGCCCGTGCGCGACGAGTTTCAAATTCCGTGAACGAGAAATCGTGCATTGACATCAAATAGGTCCGCTATCCGTCTATCGCGATTTATACTGTTCGCGGCCACGAATGAGTCTTGTTAATTTTGATCCCCGCGATCAAAGGGCTCATTCTAAATCGTGCGCAGTATAACCCAACGACGTCCGCAGATCCATTTTTCAGAAATCGTATCACTTTAGCCGAATGGCGAAGGATTCAAAAAGGCTGATCATTCCCCACCGAGTTCACCTCGGTGGCGACCGGGCTTTTGCACTACGCTGTTTTATGACATTGGAAACTTTCAGGGAAACGTAGTGCAAAAGCCCGATTCCATCGAGACAAGCTCGAAGGGGAATTAAATGACACCAAGCCGACAAAACTATTTCACCTGCTCGAGATAGCGCAAGAATTTGGCTTCCAGCAGCACCACATCATTGCCAAACGCAGAGCGAAAGTCTGCGAGGCGCTGTTCGTCTGTGTATTCTGCCAGGAGTGGCCGGGCAACGATCAGTTTCAGATAACGGGCATATTCGCGAGAGCGAGTCTCAATTAAAAAATAGGTCAACGCCCAGCTCTGAGCATATCCATCCAGCAGATTTCCATCGGTCAGATTGCCGTTCCGAATGAATGTTTCCAGAGTCTTCGGGCGACGGCGATTCTGAACGAAGTCGCGAAATTGAGTCAGCCGACTCACGTTGATTTTGGCGCCGGGTGTTCTCTGCAGCGACGTGCTGCGCATACCAGGAGCTTCAAAAGCGGTCGCCAGGCCTTCGACCAGCCAACGTGGATTCGCTGTTCCGAGGCGATTGTGAATCCCCGTATTGAAGGCCACTTGATGGGTAGCCTCATGGATCATCGTCGATTCCAGATTCCCCTCGGTGCTGCCCCAGGGCGTTGATCCCAGTTCCCCCAGAGTCGGTGACAGCTCCTGTGACAGGGGAAAGTCATTGCGTTCTGCGGCAAAGAGATGACCGGGAACGACTAAGCTGGTGGATTGGACAGGTTGCTCATGAAACAG
>JAQGHT010000765.1 GCA_028291565.1 Planctomycetaceae bacterium
GATTGGAGACTTCAATTCAAGGCTTTTTACCAGTGACGCGAACGTGAGTAATGAAAGCGCGCGAGTGTCCAAAAAGTTGAGCAGTTTTTCACTCATGGCTTTCTCTTCATTTGCAACCCCTGTCGCACGCAGGGCCTGCACGGCTTGCTGCCGGTGTTCTTCATCTTGATCAACGATGAAATCCAGCAATTGGAGCTGCAGCGGCTTCGCGCGGTGTCCCATCTGCGCCAATCCGTACAATGCCGATAATCGCACATGGCGATTGGAATGCTGCAACATATTCTTGATTAAAGGGATCGTTTCCGCGGGCAATTTCGACCAGGGTGAATCTCGACCCGCGTAAATAGGCTTTTTCAACTTGATCGCTATTTCTTCGATTTGACGTAGAAAGCGAGGTGAATCGTGAGACACAATCCAGATCGTATCGATGCACCGTTCGGCGAATCTCATCAGATCAATGGACTCGTCCACCTTAAAAGGATCTCGATCAACTTCTTGAGCCTGCTTTTGAAGCTGAATGGCGTGCTGCAGTGCTGTAATTGCCGCTGTATCAATGGCGGTGACCGCTGATTTCCCGTTGATCTGCAGCGATTCGAGTGTTTCGAGAACTAAGTGCCTTTGTCGCATATCTTTGGACGTCAGACTTTTCAGAATCGCCGGAATATCATCGAGATGTGGCGGGCCGATGTGCTTCAACGCGTCTGTCGTAGGGTCGTCAAAACGAACAAAGCTGCCTCGTGTTCGATTTTGCGGATAGGCCGCCAGGATCGCAGGAATTGCCCGCTGAGCTTCCTTGCCGTAGGAACCAAGTGCTTCCGTGGCTGCCCAACCGACATCCGGCCGAGAGACGGCTTGGATGAGAGCGGGTATTTCCATAACCGCGTCTCGATGCCTGGCTTTCATTACCCGCGCGGCTTCCACTGCAACCGCCGGTTCCTGGTCGGCCAGCAACTTAATCAGTTTCGGAGAGACTGATTTGTCCAGACCAGACAAGCCCCCTGCCAGTGCAGCGCGAACGCGCGGATCTCGATCGTTGATCAACAATTCGACGTCCGCCATCTCGGTTCGCCCCAACCGTCCAAGAGTCTCCATGGCGGCCGATCGCGTCGTCGCAGAATCGGAGCTCAGCAGCTTTCGGACCGGTAACACCGAGTCCTCACCAATGGCCACGAGGGCCTCGACAACACTCGAGCGGATCGCAAAGGGAGCGCTACTCAGCTTCTCGCACAGGGCTGGAACCGCGGCGCGGGACTCGGACTTCAGCTTCGCCAGGACCCGAATTGCGACGTGCGCAATGGACTCATCCGTGGAGTCCAAACCGGCAATCAATTCCGGGATGAACGGCGAAGGATCGCCCATCAATTCGGCAGGAGAACTCACGGTTGCGAGAACTCGTTGCAGGTTCCCGCTCTTGAAATCTTCACGAAGACTCGCAATGTTCTGCTGTTGAGCATCGCCGCAGACGATTTGAGCCAGGAGAACCAGATAAGCTGGCGCAACGCACAGAAGCAGTCGATATCGCATCATAAGCCCCCGGGAAAGGCGATCGATTCCAATTCAACTCTGATTCACCTCGCACATTTCCCTGAGTAAAAGTCTATCAGGAGCAGCACGAATTGCCGAGCGAAGTCTCGATGCGCGCCGATTCTGAACGACTTTTGCTACAAAACGGTGATCAGAATCTCGCGGCACCGACATTCAGAAAGTGGTCTGTCCCCTTTATAGGCGATTTTTCCTCGTGAAAACGTTACGTGTCCCCTTTTCCCTGGAGTGCTGCGGCTTGACGCAGCCCTCCATTGAACTGGAATGGCGACGTTAAGCTTTCAAAAACCGATTGATAATACGTGCGGTTTTGAACAACGCGATTTTGAACTTCGAGCGTCGTTATTTCAAACGAATGGAGGGCGGTGTCGAGCCACCGCACTCCAGGGTTAGAAGTTCTCAATCGCTCGTACACGGGAGAGACCAATGTTGAGAAGCGTAGACGCTGCCCCCGGTCTATTGAACACTATCGCCCAAGCTTCTTCGCCAGGTCTTCGGCTTGACCTACGAGGCTTCGTAAGACCTCAAAACCTTTTTGCCAGAATTCTCCATCGCGAATGTCCGCGCCGACTCGGTTCAGCAATTCGGCGGGCTCCCACTTGCTGCCCGATTTCAACAGTTCCAGATAGCGCGGTACAAAAGCCCGGCCCTCTTCCTGGTACATTCGGTAGAGCGATAAGACCAGCAATTCGCCAAACACATACGCATAACAATAGAACGGAGTATGAATGAAGTGCGGAATGTAAGACCAGCCCCAGCGATATTGCTCGAGCATGTCGACCGAGTCTCCATACAAGGCCTGATTTGCCTGCCACCAATGATCGCAAATCTGGTCGCTGGACAGTTTTTGTTCACGCCGTGCTTTGTGAGCCAGTTGCTCAAAACGAGTTAGCACGTTTTGCCGGAAAACGGTGGCGAAAGCGTCTTCGATCTTGCTGCATAACAGTCCCAACTTGACTTCCGGATCGGTCTCAATTTCCATCAGGTAATCAAATGTCAGGAATTCGCCGAAGACACTCGCGGTTTCCGCGACGGGCAGCGGGTGATGGAAGTTGAAATAGGTCTGCTGCCGGGACAGATACTGATGTACCCCATGACCCAATTCATGAGCCATTGTGTTGACGTCCCGCAACTTGTCGGTCCAGTTGAGCATCACATAAGGATGAACGGTCGGCACAGTGCTGGCGCTAAACGCACCGCCGCGCTTGCCCGGACGGACTTCGGCGTCGATCCAGTTCTTTTCGAAGAACTGACTGGCGATCTGCTGCATGTTCGGATCGAACCGGCCGAATGCCGTCAGCACCATCTGGCGGCCATCTTCGTAGCCGCAACTGGGAAGTTTTGTCGCGACGGGAGCATATTGATCGTAGGTCGCCATTTTCTCGAGACCCAGCAGTCGGGCCTTGAGACGGTAATAACGATGAGCAATATCGTAGTTGGACTCGGTCACCCACTGCATCCGATCGACGACTTCGGTCTCAATTTCGTTCGCCAGGTGGCGGCTGGCGATGGGGCTTTGATAGTGGCGAATCTGGTCGTTCAGGCCGTGGTCCTGCGTGATGGCATTGAAGACGTTTGTCAGTACGAGTTCGTGGCGGGAAAGTTCGGTATAGAGACACTCCTGAGCCGCTTTGCGCATCCCCCGGTCTGGCTGATACGACAGCGCCAGCAGCGCCGGTTGCGTCAACGTCTGTTGTTCCCCGTTATAGTCGAAGCGATATTCCATCGACGCCAGGAATTCGTCAAACAAGTTGACCCAGGCACTGCGTGCCGTCAGCGACTTGTGGTTGAGCAGGACTTCTTCCTGTTCGCTGAGTGTATGCGGCTTGTAACGGCGTCCCGAAAGCAAATAATGCTGGTAGTTTTCGAGCTCCGGGGCATCGGCCAGTTTCTGGGCATCTTCTTCGGAGACCTGCAGCCACTCCAATTCGAAGAA
Organism: Planctomycetaceae bacterium; assembly: GCA_028291565.1. Taxonomy (GTDB): domain Bacteria; phylum Planctomycetota; class Planctomycetia; order Planctomycetales; family Planctomycetaceae; genus JAKFVC01. The sequence continues at coordinate 3,479 of JAQGHT010000765.1, forward strand.
CGTCAGCAGATTTTGAATTTCCACGGAAGCCTGGTCGATCCGGTCTTCCAGTTGCCTGCAGCCAACGTTTAAGTTATCGACCGCAGTGCGCAATCCGGCGTAAGCCCCCAATTTCGACAACGACAGATAAATCGCTTCCAATGTCCGAAATGCCGCACCAACCGCGGCGGGAGTCGGCGAGGTCTTGAAAAAACCACGATATTGAGCTGCGAAGCTCTGACTCGCGGTCAGGCAGGACTTCAGGTCGGCCTCAATCCTGGGATCGTCAAGTCCAAGGTAGAGATCATTCAAATCCCAATAGACGCCTTGAGCGGAACTGGGGTTGGTCATAACAGCCTTTCAATGCCGGGCACGGTTCATGATGTGAGAGGAAGAGGCTTCTGACGAACTGCTGCCGCGATTGGTCGCCGCGAGCAGAAATGGTTCGGCAGGAGCTTTTCCCTCCGGGAAGACTCAAACTTGATGCGATCGATTCAAACCGGGACCGCTATCGGGAATGGAAGCGGAGCGGAATCAATCACACTGAAGCGACAAATGGTATCTGAATCCAATCGTCCACGGCTAGGCTACAGCGCATTAACCGATTGTCTGGGCCATAATGGGATCAATTTCTGGCCCCTGGCCCCTGTAATCCGGAAATGGAATTGCGTTATTGGATGCTATTCACAAATCCCCCGCCACCCCGCTCGCCGGGGTGGTTCAACGGCCTTTGCACTACTTGAAGTTTTATTCAGTTCGCGGCCAAGAATGAGACTTTTTCAGCATTTATCCTCGCGATCAAACGTCTCACTTCTTAACCGTGCGTGCCTTACAACTGTCTGGAAAAAGAGGAGTGCAGAGGCCGTGGACCCACCGGGACAAGCCCGGTGACGGAGGATCAGCGAGATGTTCTGTTTGTGATCGCATCCGATCATCAGTTCTGCATCAGCCTGGAGAATATGCAGCATTTTGGTATGGTGAGTTCCAATGTTTGCTGTTTGAAGGACGCCTCGCCAGTTGCTGCGCTGCTGGCTCGCTTGGCGCGACACGGAGTGTCCCGCCACACTGGCTTCGAATTTACGGTAAGGATCGGCGCATCAATAACTGTCGGAAGTTGCCTACGGCCTTTCAGGTCGTCGACGGGCAAGAGTGCCCATCTTACGGCACTTATTGCTGCGCAAATCCTAAGCTGCCTGAATATCATTCAGAAATCTGAAAAGGTCGTTTGACGTGGTCACTGAACTAGATTCAGATCGAGATTCGCGCCTGGCGCTGCTCATTGACGAGATGCTGGAAGCGGCCCGTCGAGGTCAACAGCCCGCGTTCGAAGAAATCGCGCGCCGGCATCCGGATCTGGCTGAGGAACTGCGGGAATTGTGGGGCACGGCGCTGTTGGCGGATGATTTGGGCAGTTTGCAGGGCGAAATCACGATTGTACCGGGATATCATCGTCCGCCAGGAAGTGTGAGTGGAATCGGGAATCCGCGAAATCCCAGTCCGGTGAACTCGGGAATGCAGCCTGCGGTCACCGAAATCCCCGCGGCTGGTCCCCCACCCGGCAGTTCAATGGGATTGGGCGCACAAACCAGCCGCTGGTTTGGCGATTACGAAATCCTGGAAGAACTGGGACGCGGGGGCATGGGGGTCGTCTACCGCGCCCGGCAAGGGTCGCTGGGGCGGATTGTCGCGCTGAAGGTTCTCTTGCGTGGCGAACATGCTTCGGCGATCGATGTGGCCCGGTTTCGGGCCGAAGCGGGGTCTGCCGCGGCGCTCGACCATCCGCACATCACGCCTGTCTACGAAGTGGGCGAGCAGGATGGGCAGCCCTACTTCAGCATGAAGTATGTCGAAGGAATTACGTTATCGCGCCGTTTGCAGGAAGGGCCGCTTGCGCCGCGCGAGGCCGCGGCGTTGCTCGCTCCAGTCTGCCGGGCCGTTGCGGAAGCCCATGCGCGGGGGATTTTGCATCGCGATTTGAAGCCGTCGAATATTCTGATTGATCGCGAAGGACAGCCACATATCACCGATTTTGGCCTCGCCAAACGAACCGGGCCGGGTGGGTATGCGGATCGAAGTCTGGTGAATGGAAATACGCCAACCGGCGGGGTGCCGCACCAGGCCCATCACAGTTTAACGCAGACGGGTGCCATTTTGGGCACTCCGAGTTACATGGCACCAGAGCAGGCCGCTGGCCGCCGTGGCGAGACGGGTCCGACAACCGATGTGTATAGCCTGGGGGCAATTCTGTATCAAATGCTGACCGGGCGTCCGCCGTTCCAGGCGGCGACTCCGTTCGACACTGTGATGCTGGTGCTGGAACAGGATCCGTTGCCGCCGCGGCTGCTCAATCCGCAAGCCGATCCTGATCTGGAAATGATCGCCTTGAAATGTCTGCAAAAACCTCAAGAGCTGCGTTATGCCACGGCTGCGAAGCTGGCCGATGACTTGGAGGCGTATCTCGCTAACGAACCGATTTCCGCACGGCAGACCAATCTGAGTGGCATCATCAGTCGCATGCTGCGCGAGACGCATCATGCGGCCGTTCTGGAAAACTGGGGCCTGCTGTGGATGTGGCATAGCCTGGTTCTACTGCTGTTGTGCCTGCTGACAAATCAGTTTCGAACGCTGAAAATCAGCAGTCCCGGTCCTTACTTGGGGCTCTGGAGCCTGGGACTGAGCACCTGGGCCACGATTTTCTGGCGACTGCGGCGGAGATCAGGTCCGATTACATTCGTGGAGCGGCAAATTGCCCACGTGTGGGCGGGTAGCGTGGTTTCGTGCACACTGCTGTTTGTTGTTGAAATCATTCTCAAACTGCCGGTTTTAACGTTGTCTCCGGTTTTGGCCCTGTCGAGTGGAATGGTCTTTCTGGTGAAGGCGGGAATTTTGTCGGGAAGTTTTTATTTGCAGGCTGCCGCATTGTTTGCGACCAGTATTGTCATGGCCGCCTGGCCCGATTATGGCTTGATCGTGTTCGGAATTGTATCGGGATTGAGCTTTTTTCTGCCGGGCCTGAAATACCATCGCCAACGCCATCGGGTACGCTGACCCGCTCTTTTTCTCGT
>JAQGHT010000766.1 GCA_028291565.1 Planctomycetaceae bacterium
AGAAGACTCTGAATTGGCCATGCATCGTCCTTTCCTGATCATTTTCTCGACGTGACAGGAAACCCGTTTGGGTTCAGCGGCGTACCCGGCGCAGGAAGCAGCGACAACGAGTGTAGCGGCAAGACTCGGCAGAGCACAGCATCAAAACATGACAACACGCAAGTGCGTTGTCTGGCCCGCCGGTTTCCACGTAACCAAGGTTGCCGGCTTTCCCCTTGATAAATCCGCTCCACGTGATTCTGAGGACACAATTCATTTCTGGAATCTTGGAGCGGAAGCAGGCCGCGATCTTGATGAAATCTTTCCCATTCGAGGAAAAGTTTGGCAAGGCGGTCGGATAATCGCACTGGCTTGTGGATAAATTCCCGATTTTGTCCCAATTTCGCTCAAGAATTCGATCCGAACCGCGCGTTATTGTCGTCATGTTTGCATTAGGCCGCACAGCTTGAGGCAAAATTTCAACATCGTGTTGATTTTTTGAGAAAGTTGCCGACAAGGCGTCAATTCATGACCAATACCTTTATTGGTAGAAGTGTTGAAGTGATTGTTCGCCATCGAGGTGCGTCATGCAACGTGATCTTAAAATTGGAATTTCGCTCTGTGTGCTGATGTTTGGCGTGGTCGGAGCATTCATGTTCCGCCGCGAACAACCGGCTCTCAAGGCACAAGGTCTGCAATTGAAGACCGCCCGGCAACTCGATCAGAAAATCGCGCAACGGGCCCGCACGCCCTATATGACGGGCGATATTGAAGCGGATGAGGAACCCGGCAAATCGGTTCAAGATCCGCCAGACGGCACACGCCCAGCTCATCTGCAGCCACCTCTGCATTTGACAGAAGAGGATGATGGAGTTTTGGCTCCCTCACGCGGACTTGGATCAAACCTCGGTAAGTCGCCAGTGGGCCGTGATGCGATCCCTCATCGCTCGCGGATCGGTGGCGAGTCCGCACCCCGCATTGTGACCGAGAGCGTCACTTCAGGACCGCAAACGCATACAATTCAGGCGGGAGACACACTTTCGTCGCTGGCCGAGAAGTACTTGGGAAGTCAAAAACGATATCAAGAGATTTTCGACGCGAATCGCAACGTCCTGACGAGTCCCAATCGTTTGCCCGAAGGGGTTGTAATCGCAATTCCGCCCGCAGCGAGTTCCCACGCCTCGAATCCGTCCGCAGGGAAAGAGCCACGGCGCAACTCCGAGCCAGCGCTTGGTGGGAATCGTGTGACTCATGAAACCCGGCGCCCGGGTCAAGATGTTCAAGGTCAGGATTTGACGGACTTTCCGCCGATCGCACCGGACGCGGGAACTGCGAAATCGGGGCCAGAACAGGGGCAGCCGAATTCGAGCACTGCCCAGGTGACGCCAGGTTCTGACCACAGCGAAGCATCCGCAGTCGACGGAAAGTTGCCCGACTCGAAGCCGGTCGACTCGAAAAGTGGCGAACCCACAAAGAAGCGCCTTTTTGCTCCAGGACGTCTGCCATTTGGGAACAATACGAGTCCACGCGTCAGCCCGCAACGTAAGCCCGTAGTTCCAGAGAGCGACGTGACGCCCGAATCAAAGGAGATTCGCGGTGTTGATCCAGCTCACGAAGACTCCAAGCATGCTTACCAGGTCCGCAAGGGCGATTCATTGGAGCGAATTTCGCAGAGAGTTTACGGCAATCCGAAACGGGCTGCGGACATCTTTAATGCGAATCGAGATAAACTCGCGCGGCCCGACGCAGTCAAAGAAGGCTTGGAACTCGCCCTTCCGTAATCATTTATACGGCACACGGTTAAGTATGAGATGTTAGAACGCGGGGATGAGTATTGAAAAAGAGTCATTCACGGCCGCGAACAGAATAATAGCCTGATCACAAATCATCGTTGCTGAAACGCCTTGAATTCCGGAAACTGACGCCGGAGTTCGAGGTGTTTCGTTTTTGGGGGTGAGTCTAAGATGCCGTTGCCGAGTTTCGATGAACTATATGAAATCGCAGGTCAAAGAGCGATTCGTGCCCGCGTTGTCGCAGCGGGAGCCGCAGATCCGACCGTTCTGAAAGCATTGGCCGAAGCCAATTTATGTGGATGGATCGAACCCATCCTGGTTGGTCCCGTTCACGAGATTCATTCTGTGGCGAAAGCTGCCGAAGTGGATCTTTCAGGCATGCGAATTGTCGATTCGGAACAACTGGGCGTCGCGGCTGTCGCCGAGGTGCGGGAAGGCCGAGCCGATATCCTGATGAAGGGCCAGATCAACACACCGGATTTGATCCGTGCTGTTTTGAACGCGGATCACGGGTTGCGGACGGGCAGGACTTTGTGCCAGGTCGTCCTGATGGAGATCCCGACCCAAAAACGCCGGTTCCTGCTGTCAGATACCGGTTTGTGCATCGAACCGAATTTCCGCCAGAAGTCAGAGATTCTGGAAAGCCTGATTGCCGTTTCTCATAGTCTGGGAGAGGCACTTCCGAAAGTTGCCGTGATGTCGGCGACGGAGAAAGCGACAACAGCGATGCCGGATACCTTAGAAGCCGTCGAACTGCAGCGGTTGAATGAGGCCGGAGAGTTTCGGGGGGCATTGGTCCAGGGGCCTTTGTCGTTTGATCTGGCATATGCTGCTGAAGCAGGAGACAAAAAGCGGATCAGCGGGGCGGTCACCGGCGCCGCGGACGCCATGCTGTTTCCGAACCTGCTGGCTGCGAATCTGACGGTCAAGGCCATCATGTATACGGCCGAATGCCGATTCGGCGGAGTAGTGTGCGGTGCGACGTGCCCGATCGTGTTCATGTCCCGTGCGGATTCCTCGACGACGCGATTGAATTCGCTGGCTCTGGCTTTGACTCTGACAGTCCGTAGTTGACATTCACTTGGCGGTGTGCCAGACTCAAAGTAAAATCATCTCTACCCGAGTTTCATATCGCATACGGTTAAGAATGAGACGCTTGATTGCGGGGATCTGTATTGCAAGAGACTCATTCGTGGCCACGAAGAGTATCGCTTGCACCTCCAACCTGCGCGCTGACTACCACATGCCATGATCTGAGAAATGTTTGGTTCGTCTGTGATTGTTTCCAGTTCAAATCAGCACATTTGTCACAGCCTGCGCAGTATCGAGTCCATGGCCGACGATCAGATTTTCAATAAGGAATATCATGGCCCGAATGGTCACGTGGTTTGGAATTGGACTATTGAGCGTTGCTTTGCTGGGCTGTGAGGATCCTCCAAACAAGATAAATGGACCAAAGCAAGGTGGAGGCGCTGCGCCAGCGGCCCCCGCACCTGCGGGCGGAATGCCGATGCCGGGTGCTGGAGGTGGTATGCCCATGCCGGGCGGCATGCCGATGCCGGGCGGCATGGGGCCTGGCGGAATGGATCCCAGTGGGGCTCAAGGAGCCAATCCCATGGTGACCGCCGCGCCGGCTCGCGATCCGTTTGTCTTTTTACCCGCGACATTAACTTTTGCGGTCGGAGGCAAGCCAGCCGCCGCTACCCAGGCAAATAATAAAGTCGCAGCAGCATTGCTGGAGCAATTCGCCCCACTGACCAATGCCTTGGCCAAGATTGGTTTGCCACCCCAGGAGTTCGAGTCATTTTGGGCGGGTGGAAATCACGATCTTTCGGATCAGGCATTGTGTGTCGTGACAAAGTCTGACATCAATGTGCAGGCCTTACGAATCGCAATGCAGGCGGAGAATGTCCCCGCAGAGTCCAAAGTCTGGCCTTTGCCAGGTGCCGCTGGTGCGACGCACGCTTTGGCACTCGCGGATTCCCGGACCGTAATTCTTGGTCGTCGGGGGACTGTGGATGCCGCATTGCGAAAGACGCCCTCGCCAATTATTAAGCAAGGTTTGGGGTCTGTAAATTCGCCGGATGCGGATTTCTGGATCGCCGGAGATGCGGCCGCCGCACAAACGTATCTGGCAGGCGGTTTTCCACTCCTCGGCACCTACTCACAACCCATCGATAAGTTAACCGGATTCGGCGTGGCGATCACTTTGGAAGGCCGTAGCCCGAGTGCAAATTCTGGCTATGGAGGTATTGGGATGCCCGGCGCGATGCCAGGCGCAATGGCCGGACCGATGGCTCCTCCGGGAGGCCCCGCGGCTGCCATGCATTCAGCCGCACCTGCTTCTCCCATGCCGATGCCAATGGCGTCACCGATGGCGTCGCCGATGCCAATGCCGATGGTAAGTCCAATGCCGATGCCGATGCCAGGCGCGAATCCGGCTGCGGCGATGCATGCCGCAGCTCCTCAGTCTCCAATGGGGGCGATCCCGAATCCAGGTGCTTATGCTGCGAGTCCTTCCGGGACGGCTCCTGGTGCGGTACCACCGAGCGGTGATCAAACTGGTGTCTTAATTGTTGTCGCGTTGACCTTCGATTCCGAGCCTAGTGCAACTGCGGTGCATGTGCCGCTGGAGAGTTTCCTGTCTTCCAGTGTGAGGAAATTTGCTCCCAAGCACGCCCGCTTTATTCCGGACCTGACTGGCGCGGCAGCGGCTCCCGCAAACGGCGGAATGCAGGGGGCCGCGATGGCTCCTATGGCGGGTCCCGGGGCGCCCGGAATGATGGCACCGGGTTCGCCAGGAAATTCGGGCGGTCAAGCGGGCGCCAAAGTGAATGTCGTGCTGGATGCAAAAGCCGCAGGTGCTCCGCCCCCTCCCGATCCGCGCTTGACACCCGTTGCTCCACCGCAACCCGCTGTGGCCACGGCAACTGCTCCTGGGAGTGCCGCAGGACCGATGTCGCCGATGCCTGGAGCGATTGCACCACCCACCAGCCCGATGCCGATGCCGATGCCGAGTGCAAATCCCGCAGCTGCGATGCACGCGGCCGCTCCAACCTCTCCGATGCCGATGCCGATGGCCGGGGGCGGACCGCCAGGTGCGATGGCCAATATGGGTGGACCTGGAATGCCAGGAGGTGGGCAGAATGTGGCTTGGGTGCACCAGCAGGGGCCACTACTCCATTTTGGCTATCGTTTTGATGCCCGAGACCAAAATATCGCCGTCTCAGGTCATCTTTTGCGAGCCTTAGGCGTGGCTCCTCAGGGATCGGTCCTCGCCTCCGGGCCACTCGCCGATTTGTATCGTGCAACGCAAGAGTGGCGGGCGACGGGCTTAGACCAAGCGCGTAAAGCACGGAACGGGTTTGGACCGCAGGGATCGAGTTGGATGGTCCATTTGCTACCACATTTGGGGCATGCGCCGCTTTACAAGAAATTTGATTTCAGTAAGCCTATGACCAGCGATGTGAACTTGAATTTCACTCACACGGTCATCCCCGAGTTCCTGAATCCCGCTGACGCGCGTCAACAATGGCAGGGGGTGCCTTATGCGGAAATGGGATTGACTCATTTTGTCGGGGTTTCGGGAGTCGAAGATGGGTCGGGGATTCCAGCCGCGACATTGGACCGAAAGGACCCCAAAGCCGGTATTTTCGGATACCAGGACGTCGCATCCCCAGAAATGATCACGGATGGCGTCAGTCATACGATGATGCTGATCGGAAGTGGCCGGATGGCTGCACCTTGGGCAGTGGGGGGCGGTGCCACAATTCGTGGAGTCCGTCCGGGCAGTTTCAATCCGCAAACCGGATTTGGTTCTGTCGGTGGTCCGAAGGCGGGCGCGTTTGTGCTCTTCGCGGACGGTAGCGTGAAATTCGTCTCCGCTGACATTGATGAAAAAGTCTTGCAATCCATGAGTACGACGCATGGTGCGGAATCGGTCGATCTTCCCGCTTTGCAAGGGAGCGGCGCAGTTCTCGACAAGTGGTGAGAGAAAGTTCGATTGGCATGTCTTCCGTCCCTGAAAGACGCTCCACATCCGATCGGCAATTTGCCGAAGAGGTGGTTCAACGCTTGCGTCAGGCTGGCTTCGTTGCCTATTGGGCTGGTGGCTGCGTTCGAGATCTCCTGTTGGGCAAAAGTCCCAAAGATTACGACGTCGCAACTGATGCGCCTCCCGATGCCGTCCAGGAATTATTTGGTTATAAACGGACCAAAGCGGTGGGCGCGGCGTTCGGAGTGATTCTCATTCATGGACCACCGGGCCTGACTGACATCGAAGTCGCCACATTTCGAGCGGAAGGCCCCTATCTCGATGGGCGCCGGCCGGAACATGTCGTGTTTTGCACGCCCGAGCAAGATGCCTTGCGACGCGATTTCACGATTAATGGAATGTTTTACGATCCCTTCTCCGAGCAAGTTCTCGATTACGTGGGGGGGCAGGCGGACTTGCAAGCTCGAGTTATCCGTGCGATTGGCCATCCCGAGGATCGGTTTCGAGAAGACAAGTTGCGAATCCTGCGTGCGATTCGGTTCGCGTCAACGATGGATTTCTTGCTTGAACTCCACACCGCGACTGCGATCCGAGAAATGGCGGCCGACGTCCGGATTGTCAGTGTCGAACGAATTACTCAAGAGTGGAAGCGAATGTTGACTCATTCCAGCCGTTGTAGGGCTTTGGAACTCGCCCACGCCACGCGCGTCTTGCCTCATGTGTTTCTCGAAGCCCAGGCACTCTTGCAACCCGATGCCGAGGTTTTGTGGTGGCGTTCCTTGCAGGCCGTGACGTCTCTGGAACATCAATCAGTTGCGACCGGACTTCGGAAGGAGCCGCGTTTCGAATTGGTGCTCGCGACCTGGCTGTGTGAGGCTCCCGGGTATTCTCCACAGTCTGCCGAGACCATGTGCAAACGATTGCGTTTCTCCAATGACGAGTTGGAACGAATCGTCTGGTTGCGTGCACAATCGCAAGCCGTTCACGGCATTCGAAGTGCGTCACTCTCGCAATTGAAGCGATTGCTGGCGCATCCGTTCGCTGAGGACCTGCTGGCTCAGACAAGAGCCGTTCAAACGGCTGCCGGACGGGATTTGGCTGATGTGGAGTTTGGTGAAATCTATTTGCGTGAGACATCGCGTGAAGTCCTGGATCCTCCCGCTCTAATCACTGGCGACGATCTGATTCGGAGTGGCTTGCGGCCCGGTAAAGCGTTCAAAATGCTGCTCGACGCACTGCGCGACGCACAACTCGAATGTCGAATCAGCACACCAACCGAGGCCCAGACGCTGGCACAAGAATTGTCGACACAAATGAACGTTGAACGTTTCAAACGCAATAAACAATAATGTGAACCATGAAGGATTGTAGTGTGCGAATTCCGCGTAGCTGAAATCGTGAGATTTCGGACAGAACACGTCGATCGGCCCGAATTCTCACGAATTCAGCAACGAAGATCCTTCTCCCTTCCAGGGCCCAGGATAGTTCAGACAGTTATTGATTCTCCGGTGGCGGGGAATCGGCAAAAAGTTTCACAAGTACAGTCAGCACGCGTCGCAGTTTCACGAGATCATCAACCCAATCAATAGCAATTTAACATCCACTTATCATTTCAAGGAATCCTTCAGTGGCCACAAGTCCCCTAGCCGGTCTCCCAGCGCCTGCCAGCCTGTTGACAGATATTCCGCAGCTTCTGGCTGCGTATCAGGACAATCAACCAGACCCCCAGGACAGCAAACAGTTGGTGAGTTTTGGAACGAGTGGGCATCGCGGCACGTCGTTGAACTCCACATTCACCGACATGCACATTGCAGCGATCACGCAGGCCATTGTCGAGTACCGTCAGTCCAAGGGATTGAACGGCCCTTTGTTCCTGGGAATGGATACGCACGCATTGTCCGATCCCGCGCAACAAACAGCGCTGGAAGTTCTCGCGGCGAACAGTGTGGAAACCGTACTGCAAAGCGAAAACGGTTTTACACCAACACCAGTGATTTCTCATGCGATCTTGAACTACAATCGTGGCAGGACAAGTGGGCTGTCCGACGGCATTGTAATCACCCCGTCGCATAATCCTCCGGCGGACGGTGGTTTCAAATACAATGCTTCGAATGGCGGCCCCGCTGACACGGACATCACCGGCTGGGTTCAGGATCGAGCAAACGACCTGCTGCGAAGCGGTAACAAAGGTGTGAAGCGAATTTCCGAACATGCCGCGCTCCACGCGTCAACCACACATGTGCGCGATTTTTCCGGGGCCTATATCGCGGATCTGGCGCAGGTCATTGATCTGGATGCCATTCGAAACTCGGGATTAAAAATGGCGGTGGATCCGCTCGGCGGAGCCAGCGTCGGATATTGGGGGCCAATCGCTGAACGCTATGGCCTGAACATCACTGTGGTTAACCCGAAGATTGACCCGCAGTTCGGATTCATGACGGTCGACCATGACGGCAAGATTCGCATGGACTGTTCCAGCCCTGACGCAATGGCGGGACTGGTCAAATTGAAGGATCAGTACGACCTGGCGTTCGGGAATGATCCAGACTCAGACCGGCACGGAATCGTCAGTCGCTCAGCAGGATTAATGAATCCCAATCACTATCTGGCAGTCGCGATTCGCTATTTGTTCACTCATCGTGAACGATGGCCGTCGTCGGCGGGTATCGGCAAGACCCTGGTCAGCAGCAGCGTGATCGATCGGATCGCGGCCGATTTAGGACGGCAACTCGTGGAAGTTCCCGTCGGGTTCAAGTGGTTTGTCGAAGGATTGTTTCATGGAACACTGGGATTTGGCGGAGAAGAAAGTGCCGGCGCCAGCTTCTTGAGACGCGATGGGAGCGTCTGGTCGACCGATAAGGATGGCTTAATTTTAAATCTGCTGGCGGCCGAAATCTTTGCCGTATCAGGAAAAGATCCGGGTGAACATTATCGTGAAATTGTCGCGCAGTTCGGCGAGGCGAGTTATACGCGAATTGATCAGCCCGCAACTCTGGAGCAGAAAGCGGGTTTCAAGAAACTGACGCCCGAAGCGGTGACGGCGACCGAATTGGCAGGCGAAACGATCCTCGCGAAATTGACCCGGGCACCGGGAAATAATGCGAGTATTGGTGGCCTGAAAGTCGTGGCGAAAAACGGCTGGTTCGCCGCGCGGCCGTCTGGGACTGAAAACATCTACAAGATTTACGCGGAGAGCTTTTCAGGTGCTGACCACCTGCAGACCATCGTGAATCAGGCGCGAGAAATTGTGAATCAAGCAGTTGGGGGATAGACATTTTAGGAGTGCCTGCGAAGAATACAGATTGGGGCCAATAAGCGATTTACACCTTCTTGATCTTCCCCCGATTGAGCGACCAAGATAACATCCCCGCGTTTTGTTCGGCAGATTTCTATCCCTGGGTTGAAAGTCTACCGGTGCATGACGTGGCCCACGATTCGTACTTCCTGATTGCAGCATTGGATCAGCCGGTATTCTGGTGCCCGGTTTCGAGTGGACTTAGTCGCCTCGAACTGAGCCCCCCTCCGGCAACTCAGTTTTCAAGACCATTTCAAGACCCGAAGTGGTCAATAGCGTAGGGTGGTACGTTCCCGTTTGTAACGGCAATTCCGACGGCAATACTCCGTGGAAGTCCGAACGGAATGAAGTCGAAAAGTAAAACCAACCGAAGAAATGAAAAGACTGAAACGCGATCACACTATAACACCATGAGTGAAGTGTGTTGTCGATCGCGTTTCAAGTCCAATCCCCCGCCGATGCTGACTGCTCCCGTGATTGTGAATGAGACTCTCTGATGTGGCTTGGCCGTCGGAGTTGTCGTATGAAAACGCGGAACGAGTCACTCCGCCGCTTGAGAAGTCGCTCACCATTTTGCGAAAGTGATGTGTTAATTCCAATTTAAGCAACCGTAAAACAAGGTGAAGACCAGGAGATTCCGATCATGGTATCACTTCTTGAGGGGGAAGATTCGCTCCGGCGAATGTTCCAGGCGTATATCGAGCAAACCTTTCAGGTCGAACTCGGGATTGCCGATCCGCCGTTGACGGACTATTTGACCGACATGTTATTGCGTTTTCTACGCACGGACCTGATCTACCGGATGCGAAACCTGCGTGGCCGGCGGATGCAGGAAGTCACTGAAATGCTGACGGAAGCCCGCGAGCGGCAAGCGAAACCTCAGCGAGAACTCTATCGCCACATCGGCGACTTCACTCTGTTCTGGAGCGGCCTCTATCCCGAAGCCTTACCCCGGCTCCAAAGTCCAGACTCGGCCGATAGCCTGCTTGACTATCGTGAACAAGGTAAACGTTCGTACTACCTCGCCAGCACGTATCAGGTCGATCCATTTCGCGACGAGGCGCCCGTTTTAAGACGACTGAGCGAGGAATTCGACATTTGCAGTGTGGGGTTGCGACAAGTTCGCAAAGAATGGGAAAAGCTCCCGCTAGGTGAATCACAACATTAGTGTTTGAACACAACTGAGATTGAGGGTTCGCGCTTCACGTATTGTCGTGACACTGCTTCACAACTGGGTACAGTTGTGAAGCAGTGTATTCTGACCTTTCTTTTGAGCACAGTTTGCTCAACGAATGACGCTAAAACGCAATATCACGTAAATCCAGATCCAGACTGCGACAGAATACTGTAGGTAATTCAGCCGTAGTGGGCCGACAGCCCTATTTCCCTTTGTCCCCGCGTTCCAGGACTCGAATCACCTTTGATAATCGTGCTTCCGCGGAAGCAGGATTTTCGGCCAACGGTCCGCTGCCCAGGACATCTTCGCGAAATCGCTCGCGTTCCCGGTCGATCTGCTCAGCAGTGGCTCCCATTGGACGTAACACCGCCTCAATTAACGAGAGCGCAACTTCACCTTCGCCCGAGAAGATCTGCGCCGCTCCGGCTTGCCGCAACGCAGGGATTTCGGCCACGTAGGTGGTGCGCGCCAGAACTCGCAACTCAGGATTCATTTCGCGAGCCAACCGGATCACTTCTTCCGAGTGCTGCATTCCCGAGGAACTCAGGATCAGCGTGCCCGCGTCCGCAACTCCGGCACTGCTGAGCGTGTCGCGATGACTGGAATCACCATAAATGGCATTAATGCCGGTCTCTCTGAGTTGTCGAACTGTTTCCAGGTTCAATTCGATTACGGTCGTGGCAATCCCGTTTTCGCCGAGCAACCGTGTCAACGTACGGCCGACCGGTCCATAACCGACGACGACGGCCCGATACCGCTTCGCCACTTGAGGGCCTGTTCCCTTTCCGGTTGTTACGGTTTGCAGCGTCGAAAGGCCAGGCTTGAACCAGGTCTTCCAGCGCGGATGACGCATGATCCAGGCCTCGGTGGGAATCACCAGGCGATACAATAACGGGTTCAGCGTAATGGAAATGATCGAAGCGACGACCAGTGTATTGGTCGCCACATCGTCCAAGATCCCAAGTTCCTTACCCAGTGCTCCGAGAATGAACGAAAATTCACCAATCTGCGCCAGTGCGACTGCAACCGAGAGCGCGACCTTTAACGGGTAGCCCAGAAATAGCACGATGCCTACGGCTGCCGCAGGTTTACCGAGCAGGATCACCGAACAGGCCGCGGCCACCAGTCCAGGGGTCTGCAATGCCGTTTGAGGATTGAAGAGCATTCCCACTGAAACGAAAAACAGAACGGCAAAGGCATCTCGCATGGGCAACGCTTCTGACGCCGCACGCAGGCTGAATTCTGATCGCCCCACGACCATGCCCGCCAGGAAAGCTCCCAGTGCCATCGAGACTCCGAATAGCTTCGCCGACCCGACTGCGATTCCGAGTGCCGACACGAGAACCGTGAGTGTGAATAATTCCCGAGATCGAGTCGCTGCGATTTTCTCCAGGATCCATGGGATAATTCGCCCACCGACAACCAATGTAAAGCCCACCAGAATCGCAATCTTTAACGCCGTCAGGCCAAGTACAAGAGGCAATCCCGCGATTCCCACCTGGTCGTCGCCGAACATTGGTGGTAGCAGAACCAAAACGACTACGGTGAATAAATCTTCGACAACCAGCCAACCAATCGCAATGTGCCCGGTGGGAGTATGTAAGTCGCGATTCTCCGAGAGAATTCTCAGCAGGACCACGGTACTGGCCACTGAAATTGCCAGGCCAAACACGAGACCGGCGTCCCAGCGCCAATGAAATGCCACGCCAACAATGGCCCCGAGCGCCGTGGCAATCAGGCTTTGTCCGATCGCACCTGGAATCGCGACCCGTCGAACGGCGAGGAGTTCTTCCAGATGAAAATGGAGCCCGACGCCAAACATCAGCAGGATGACACCGATTTCCGCGAGCTGTTCGGCCATTGCAGTGTCGGCGACGAACCCGGGAGTATGCGGTCCGACAGCGATTCCTGCGATCAGATATCCGACAATAGGGGATAGCCCCAGTCGATGCGTGATGTATCCAAACGTCAACGCTGCTGCTAAGCCGCCAGTGAGTGTCAGAATCAGGTCCATATGATGCATGGGCGTCGCAATTCCTCCAGCGTAGTGTCGGCGGCAAAAGTTGTTAGACAAGCAGCGGGAAGGAAAAGTTCGCTCAACTTTCGGCATTTTGGCGGTTGGCTTGCCGCCCTGTGCCGTTAACCCTTTTCAATCAATTTCGGAACACCGACCGCAGCGTCGGACGGACTGGAGTTCGTAACTGTTGTAGAGTCTTTTCCAGGATCTTCGAAGCCGCTGGTGCGGCAACCGTCCCGCCGAATCCGTCTCCACCTTCTGTTGGTTCGTCCACAGTCACCAAGACGAGCACCTTCGGTTTATCTGCCGGGCCACCGCACACAAACGAACTGATGTTGAGTTTCTTGGAGTACAGACCAGTATCTGGATCGAGTTTTTGAGCTGTCCCAGTTTTTCCGAATATTTGATACGTCTGCAATTGAGCCTTGCGGCCCGTACCCCGATGAATGACTTCTGTGAGCACTTCCTGGACCAGCCATTCCGCAATATCGGGCTTGACGATTTGCGATACAAATACCGGAGGCGGGGGACTGAGTGCGTCGTCGCCGATTCGCAGTACCAGGTGCGGCGAATTCAGTCTGCCTCGATTCGCCAAGGCACCATAAGCCGTGATAATTTGCAAGGGCGTCGCAGACAATTCCTGGCCCATGGGAATCGAGCCGGTTGAATAACTCGTCCATTCCGCCAGCGGCCGCAGCAGGCCTGCTTCCTCGGTGGGCAGTTCAATCCCTGTAGTGCGGCCAAATCCAAAGTTCGATGCTGCGGAAAACAGTCCGGCGTTCGTCAGTCGCTCGCCGATCTTCGCCATTCCGATGTTGCTCGATTTGACCAGGATATCGGTCACACTCAAATTGCCATAACGGTGATGATCATGCAGAATCCGGCGTCCCATGCGGTATTCGCCATTCTCGCAATTGAAGATCTCGTCACGCTCGAGCAACTTCTTCTGCAGGGCCCAGGCGACGATGCACGGTTTGAAGGTCGAGCCCGGTTCATAGATGTCACTGATTACTCGATTCTTCCAGGCCGCATCCGAAGCCTTTTCAGGGTGATTCGGATCAAAAGTGGGACGCGAAGCCATTGCCAGAACTTCACCCGTTTCCGCCGACAATACGACCGCGCAACAGCCCTTGGGATGGAATTGTTCGACCAATGTGTCGAGTTCTCGTTCTGCATAAAGTTGGACCACGGCGTCGAGCGTCAATGTCACCGATCGGCCAGGCTGCGGCGATTCTTCAGCCAGCGGTTGAATATCGATGACTCGCCCTTGAGCATCTCGGATCAGCTCCCGCCACCCATTTCGACCGGCCAATATCGAATTCAACGACTGCTCGACTCCCCCTTGACCCCGGCCGTCGATATCCCGTAACCCAATCACCTGCGCGGCCAACGGACCTTGAGGATATTGCCGCAAGTATTCCTCGCGAAACCCAAAGATTCCCGCAGCGAGGTTCAGCTCTTTGATGCGTTCGACTTCCGTCGCGCTGAGGCGGCGTTTCACCCACAGAAAGTGCTTGGTTTGATTGAGTCCCAGGCGTTCGAATAGTTGGTCGCCATCAAGATCCAGAGCTTGGGAAATCCGATTAGAAATCTCCCAGGGATTTTCGATTTTTGAGGGGACCAGAAACAGGCTGCGACTGGTAATGGTTGTCGCCAGCAATCGGCCATGTCGATCAAACAGATCTCCGGGTCGAGCGGAGACGTCTTCGCGAACGACGCTTTGCTGAGCCACTTTCTGTGCGAACTGAGTGTGACTGAAGCCTTGCAACTGCACCAGGCGCACGCAAATCGCGGCACCAATCAGGGCGAAGCACGCGATCACAACTTGATGTCGCCAGGCAGCCGGTTGAGCAATATTAGGCTGAGACGACATGGCACTTGCCTGGATCATTCATGGCGAGCGTCCGGCGCTAGCCGGATGGCTTTTTCTGCTTCCTCGAAACTGAAGTCGCGAAACTTCGGGCGAGTGTCCAGAATCGCCCAGATTTTCACGAATTCAGCGACAACATGAGGGAATTGTATTCAACCAAGATCTAGGAAAATCGGAACACTCAAACTGAAACCACTGTAGTAGGCGGGAGCACTCGATAATTCCAAATCAGTGTCAACGTAAATCCCATATCGATCAACGATCGCGCGGATCTCAACCAGGCGACACCTTCTTGGAGTGATCGGTTTCCCAACGAGCGCGCGATGACTCGGTTTCCGATCGTGACGATTCGTCTTAATGGAGCGAAAGATACGATTCAACCAGTTTGAAACGACACGGCGAGCCGGACGGCTCCAATCGGGT
>JAQGHT010000777.1 GCA_028291565.1 Planctomycetaceae bacterium
ACCGGCCAAGTGGCGGTTCGAAGCGACCGGCAACCAAGTCCGATCTGGATGAGGGTTTGCAATTTTTGCACATGGATGGGCGAAATGTTTTCAAGTGGGCCGTCCAAACTGTCACCAACACCATCGAATTGATGCTGGATCGGACCGGCTTGGATGTGAATGACGTCGGGCTGTATTTGCTGCACCAGGCGAATGCGCGAATCATCGATAATGTGGCCGAGCAATTGGCCATTCCGCCTGAAAAACTGTACAAAAATCTCCAGCGTTATGGCAACACTTCAGCCGCGTCAATCCCCATCGCGATGGATGAAGCATTGCAGGCTGGTCTGATCCATCGCGGAAACACGTTGTTGATGACCGGATTTGGTGCGGGACTGACATGGGGCACCGCCTTGTTCCGCTGGTAGCCGAACGCCTGGAATGCTGGTTTATCGAGAAATCCAACGGAAATCGGAGCGATGAGCTCCAACGACAACTTCGTGAGTCTTCGGATCGTGCGTTTTCGCTGCTTCGATATGACACGAATGAGGGTGATATACGGTCCGCGGATTGAAATGTGTCGCAGCGTTTTTCTGCTCGTGGCGCAATCTCTGATAAGACAATCAAACTCTTCTATTTTGTCTGAACGACATCTTGATTATGATGTCGTCGATTGGATTTGACTCTAAGAGTCTGTTCGAGACAGTCCATAGTCTGGCTCGCCGAGTCGGCTATCGTCAGAATCGAATTCCAGTCCCCATTCGTTTGCTCTGAACTCAGGGCCGTCCCATTGCAACAGCGCAGTCTATCTTAAGATTGTTGAGGGCAGTCATGGCAGGTCGACTCGGCCAGTTTTTGGGGTCCTGTTTCTCGCGTAAGCGGCTGGCGCATTTGCGTCAGATGGCAACCTTTCGAGAAATGAAGTTTTCACCCACGCACAGTCTTGCGACACTTGCAGCCATTCTCGGAATCGGCGTCATCTGGGTCTCGACACCCGTCATAGCGCAGGGAAAGAAGGCCGTGATCAAACGTCCTGAAGACAAAAGGTTTGCCGCCGAGCGAGCCACGATGGTTGATAAGTACCTGGCTGCGGAAGGCATCACGAACGAAGCCGTGCTGCAAGCCGCCCGAACGGTCCCGCGCCATATCTTTGTAAAGCCTGAATTTCGCGCGCGTGCCTATTTCGACACGGCCTTGCCCATTGACCACAAACAGACCATTTCGCCACCGTTCATTGTGGCCTATATGACGCAGGTTCTTGATCCTCAAAAGGAGGATAAAGTTCTGGAGATTGGCACGGGTAGCGGCTACCAGGCGGCTATTTTGGGACAGATCGTTAAAGAAGTTTATACGATCGAAATTGTTGAACCGCTCTCGAAACTCGCCACTGAACGGCTGAAGGACTTGGGCTACTCAAATATCTACACACGCTTCGGAGACGGTTTCAAAGGTTGGCCCGAAGCCGCCCCCTTTGACAAGATCATCGTGACCTGTTCACCAGAAAAAGTTCCCCAACCCCTGATCGATCAACTCAAGGATGGCGGCCGGATGATCGTGCCGCTGGGGGAACGCTATCAACAGGTGTTTTACCTGTTTGAAAAGAAAGACGGAAAGCTCGTTCAGCAGCGCCTGGTTCCCACTCTGTTCGTGCCAATGACGGGCAAGTCAGAAGAACTGCGTACGATCAAGCCTGACCCGCTTCATCCCCGGATTCGCAATGGCAGTTTTGAATTGATCAATGCAGAAACCGGCACACCGGAAAACTGGCATTATCAACGACAAATGAAACTGATGGCGGGCGGCGCCCCGGACGGGCAACATTTTGTCAATTTCGACAATACTGATCCAGGCCGGTTTTCACAGTGCATCCAGGCCATGGCGCTTGACGGCCGAGCCATCAGCGCAGTGAATGTCACAGTCGCTGTGAAAGGAACTCAATTGCGGCCGGGAAACGACGGAACTGAGCAGGCCTCGCTAGTACTCAATTTCTTTGACGACCTGCGCAAACCGATTGGCCAAGCTCATATTGGACCCTGGCAGGGAACGTTTGATTGGCAGGAAATCACCAAGGAACTCGCGATTCCCATCGGAACCAAGGAGTGCATCATGCATGTCGGGCTGAGCGGAGGCGTTGGCAGTCTGGGGATTGATAATATCCGCCTGGTACCGATACCACGGTAGATGCGATACATGCGAATAAAAACGATTCCCGCTGCCGAAGGGCTCGTGAGGATCGCTCAATCTGCGCAGCATTGCCAGATAGTGATTGAATGCGACTCATGAGACTTGCGGGACGTATCAGTAATGCGCCCCATTGTCCCATTCCGTACAAGCCAGAGGCTTTTGCCAAGACAAAACCGGCTAGTGTGCCGTTATCGCCCATCACGCAATCGATCACCGAGGAAATTGTCTAAGTCGGGGATGTCGTAAATCTTGCGAATGGTCACTTCTTTGTCGTAATCAACACGCCGAAACGTCAGCTTGTCGCCGTCCAGGGTCACGTAAGACGACCGAGGATCACCGTTTCGAGGCTGGCCAACCGAGCCCACATTCACAAGAACTTTCTCCGCGCCTAACTGATATTGAAAGTTCAGTTCTTCTGGACTGATGAATTCTAAGCCCTCCGTGAAAACGCCGGGAACGTGTGTGTGTCCCTGAAAGCAATATTGTTCGACCAGGGCGAAGATCTTTTCCATCTTTCGCTGATTGTAAATATCTTCCGGAAAGACATATTCGTTCAGCGGATTTCGTGCGGAACCGTGAACAAACAGGAACTTGCCTTCGCGAAAAGTCCGCGGCCGTTCGCCGAGAAATTCCCAGCGGAGTTCGTTGCGTTTCGGATCACCTGTTTCCAACTGCTGCCGGGTCCAGAAAATGGCTCGTTCTGCCGGCGCGTTGAAGCCCTCGGGGTCGAATAGTGCCCCCTGATCGTGATTGCCCAACAAGGTCATACTGCAGTGGGACATGACGAGATCTATGCATTCGCGCGGATTCGGCCCATAGCCGACGATGTCCCCGAGGCAATAAACCTGTTCAATGCCTTGTTGTTTGATATCCGCGAGCACGGCCTGCAGTGCCTCGAGATTCCCGTGGATGTCGCTTATAAACGCTTTCAAGGCTCAGTTGCCTTTCAGGCACTGTCCATTTCCCTGGACAGGATTTCGATGTTCCAAGTCACCCCGAAGTCACCCCGTGGGCGCGAGGAGTGTGTTAATACATATTTCTATCATATCGACTACAAAAGCAAAACGGTATGCTTGAAATCGATGCGAAGTGAACGATTTACATCCTCATTCATCCGCGATCTTGACTTCCAATG
>JAQGHT010000779.1 GCA_028291565.1 Planctomycetaceae bacterium
CGTGGGACTCGGAAGTCGTGACTGCATCGGAAACGGGCTCTTCGTGCTCCGGTTCATCATGTTCTGGTTGCGGTACGACAAATTCCTTTTTGCATTTGGGGCAATGTCCCGTCGTTCCTGCCTTTTCGTCCTTGATCTTCATCACCGAATTGCATTCAACGCATTTGAAGCGGATGGTCATCTTGATCGCTCTTCCGAGATTCGGGTCAGTCTTAGTCAAGAAAATGAATCGAGGGCGCGAGATCTCTGGCTGCC
The DNA here is from genome assembly GCA_028291565.1 of Planctomycetaceae bacterium. Lineage (GTDB taxonomy): Bacteria > Planctomycetota > Planctomycetia > Planctomycetales > Planctomycetaceae > JAKFVC01. The sequence continues at coordinate 256 of JAQGHT010000779.1, forward strand.
GATCGGCAACGAGGTATCACGGTGCTCGGGACGAGTTCGTACTAGAGAGCAGCGGGCTTTCAGATCCCAGGCCCGCAGGTGGGATTCGTCGTCGCGGTGCCCTGTTATGAGGCTCTCCGCAAAGTGGCAAATCCCTCGGGGCGATTAGTAGTCGGAAACGGGGACGTTATTAGCCATGTTTCCTAAATTCGCAAATGTCGTCAGATTCACATTCTGGTTGATGGAATGGACGCTGCCGTCCACGAATACGAACTGAGCCAATCCGGGGTGACTGCTGCCCGAATTGTCATAGTGGATTCCCTTGTTGACCCCAAATCGAGTGCTAAACATCGTGGCCGGTCCGCCCCAGGCCCAACCATCGCTGCTCTGTAAGATGTTGTTGATATTATTGCCGACCCCAGGAAAGTTGTTCAAACGCATCACCTCACCGGCGGCGATCACATTCGATGTTCCGTCGCTGACATCTCGCATGTTGGTGTTGCTATTGACCCCGAATATTCCCGCGTGGAACGGTGCCGGCGGGTTGACGCCACCAGGATTGGCCGACAATTGCGCTGAGCTCAGGAAAAATGTGGCGCGCAACGAATCGAAGAAGACCTGGCCAGACCCCGCACAGCCAGCATAATCATTCCCGCCTCCGGTCCAGTTCTGATTCGCTCGGAAGACGTTAATGTACTGATTTGTCAGGGCGTTCGTGCGACGCGACGGGCAGTAAAATGTGAGAATCTCGGTCTGAGCTGGAAACAGGGTCACGGGGCCCGTGCCGGCATTCAAAACGACCGGGACACTGCCGTTGTACATTACGTTGTAGCTGAACAGCCACTGATTATAGATTGTGGCCTGATCGATTTCCGGCAAGATAAACAGCATCCAGCTGGTGCCGTGCAGACCGAGTGCTCCAGCGGGGGCCGCCAGAGCTTCCACCGGGCTGGCGTATTGTGCTGAGCCGACTGCTGTGCCGCCCAGTAACAGCGCCGAAACTTGGCCGGGAGGAAATACGCGATATTTGTCATGGTAGTTTTGTAATGCTAAACCGATCTGTTTCAGGTTGTTCTGACATTGAGATCGGCGAGCGGCTTCGCGAGCCTGTTGCACTGCCGGCAACAGCAGGGCCACCAGAACGGCGATGATGGCGATCACCACCAGTAACTCAATGAGCGTAAAGCCTGTTACGCGACGCTGCTGACGAACGGAATTCAGCATGGTTCGGCCCTTTGACAAAGAAATGCTCAGTCACAATTCAACAACAATAGGACAGATCGGGACGTGTTCACGATCCCGGTTCTTAATCAACCGAGCTGGGCAGCTAAGTGAAGGAATTCGAAACAGCGAATTCCCTGTCGCCAGACCTTGAGTGGTTTGGGGCGAAGATTGATTCAATCGCCCCAATCTCTAGCGAGATGGCTACAAGAATCCCTCACGTCGTTACCGGCTGGGGCATTCCAAATCGAAGTCAATATTGTCAGGCAGCGTGGGCGCAACCTTGAATGTCATCTCTAGTCTGCGCAAGGTTCAATAAAAAATCCATCGAAAACTTATCTTTGCAGAAAAATTAATGAAAGTTTATGTTGCCCGGGCAATTAGTAGCGCGACAATAGTGCGTGAAGCGCAGCGCTGAGCAGTCAATGTCTTTAATGTTAATGACATTGTGTCATGGCAATAAGACGCGTTCACCCAATATTTGCGCCATAGAGAGAGATGGTCTCATTATTACGGCGTATTAACCCGCGGTTTGCGTAATGAATCAGGGTGCGTTTGGTGAGCCAAGTCCGGTCCAAAGGTCACCTTGGCACACAAAAATCCAATATTAGGGGAAGCCTCTATAGTCTCAATAAACCATACTGTATGCCGTCCGGTCGCTAACATTAAGTGATTCGCAGATGGGGTGTTAAGACACAGGCTTGTCGGCAGATGTTGCCAGCAGATAAGGGGTCTGGCGTCTATCCCGGAGGCATTTCGGACCGTTACAAGTCCGAAGCGCGAATATTAAAGAGGCGCGATTTTGAATCGCCTGAAAGGTCAAATCAGTCCCAGGCACAGCTCAACGGCGACTGCCGTGAAATGCCTCCGCAGGTCTCGAACAAAACAGGTGCCAAGCCCTGAATGGTCGAAGCAAAGATGTCATTCGGCCATTTGAGGGCTCTCAAGGCTCGTCGACACACTCACTTGAGCATTCTGAAGTTGCAGTATTTGATGCCATTGGCTGCAGCTTGGCCGAGCGCCGTGGTTCAATATCCGCCAGCTCCGAGTCGCCCGGCGTCAACGGGTGCTTCGCCTGCGGCCTCACGGCGGCGGTATTCGTCGAGCATTGCGGCTGTCGCCGTGGCGCCGCAACGCGTTGCGCCCAAATGACGGACACGGATCAAGCCGTCAAGGTCACGGACTCCGCCGGCGGCCTTCACTTGGACTCGTGCAGAGCAGTTGGCTCGCATCAGTACCAGATCGTGCTCCGTTGCGCCTTGATAGTTGTAACTTCCGTCGGCCTGCTTCACGAAGCCATAGCCCGTTGAAGTCTTGACCCAGTCGGTTCCGGCCCGCTCGCAAAGTTGACACAGCTTGATTTTGAATTCGTCGCCGGTCAGGCCGGCACCACCCTTTGACAGATAGTCATTTTCGAAAATGACCTTCACTTTCGCTGTATGCCGATGGGCTTCGTCGCAGACAGCGCGGACATCTTGTTCGACATAATCCCATTCACCACTCAGCGCTTTACCAATGTTGATGACCATATCAATTTCGACCGCACCATCTCGGCACGCGACTTCTGTTTCGTAGCGTTTGACCTCGGTCGCACTGTTGCCATGCGGAAATCCGATAACACAGCCGACTTTGACCGCTGTTCCCGCGAGTAGCTTGACTCCTTGTTGAACGGCATACGGTTTGACGCAAACCGACGCGACGGAGTATTTCGCGGCCAATTGACAACCCGCCGTGAACTCCGCGTCCGTCAGGGTCGGATGCAGCAACGAGTGGTCGATCATGCCAGCGAGTTCTTCATAAGAATATTGCATGCGGACTTCTTTCATTAGCCGAATTCGATCCAGCGCCGTTCGCGGTGGCTGCGCAAGATCGCCTCGCAAAGCACCACCTCCTGATGTCCGTCGGAGAACGTCGGGAAGGGGACTGGAAGGGAAAAATCTCCTGCGGAAATATATCCGTAGAAGGCTCGAAACAATTGTTTGAAGGTGTCCGAAAACCCTTCGTTGTGTCCGCCAGGATAACTGCAGATGAAACGCGCGGATTGGCTCATTAAGGCCGGGTCCCGGATCAAAAGTTCGTTCGCCTGGTCGCGGTGACCAATCCAGAGTTCGTTCGGCTGTTCGCTGTTCCAGGCCAAGGCTTGGTCAGAACCCGCGATTTCGAACCGCAGGCAGTTCTTGCGGCCCGCGGTCACTTGCGAGACCCACAGGGAACCTCGTGCGCCGTTTTGAAATCGAAGCATAACACTGCCGCAGTCCTCGGTGGTCACTGGGATTTGACGCGTCGAGACTGGCGGACGAGATTTCCCGGAAAAGGTTTCGACGCCCCCCGTCGGTGCCAGCCGAGTGGCATGGACGGTGTGCAGATCTGCGCAAACTGCAACAATCCGATCACCCGTAATGAATTGCAGCAGATCGAGCCAATGAGTCCCGATGTCGGCGACCGCTCTCAGTTCCCCACCTTCGCTGGCCTGGACGCGCCAGTTGAAGTCGGTCTGTTTGAGTAACCAGTCTTGGACATAACTTCCAGTAACGTGCAACACCTGGCCCACAGTCCGGTCGCGAATGCGCGCCGCCGCTTCGTGGCACAGGGGATAAAAACGAATATTGTAGGCGACTCCCGCGACGACCCCGGTCTCCAGCGCCAGAGAAACCAGCTGCGCCGTTTCGTGGGAATTCATGGCCAGGGGCTTCTCGCACAAAACGTGCTTTCCGGCACGCAATACGCGCGTCGCCTGTTCGAAATGGAGATGGTTCGGGGTCGTGAGATGCACGGCTCCGATGCGGCGATCGGACAAAACCTCATCGAGATCCGCGTATCCAGTTTCGAGTCCCAGCGATGCTGCGGCCTGCCGCGATTTTTCCGGAGTTGAACCGACAATTCCCACGACGTGCTGACCCGCCCGGCGCAGAGCTTCCACGTGCACGGGACCAATGAATCCCGTGCCGACGACGGCGATTCCAAAGTCGTTATATGCCGACATGTCAGGACCTGTCACCTAACGCCGTGAGCGATTTGTGTAGCCAATCTCGTGAGAGATTGGGGCGGTTTGCGCCGCAATTGGTCCGATGTCCAAGGTTTGACTACCTTAGGACCGAGGAAATAATTACTGTCCGAACTATTGACAATTCGTTATTGAA
>JAQGHT010000814.1 GCA_028291565.1 Planctomycetaceae bacterium
GACCGCGGAAACGTTGGCGCGCGACAAGAACCTGTTGAAATCGCAGGAGTGGCAGGAGCGATTTCGAGCCGCTGGTGTGGAACGCTGGCGGCCGTTCCTCCAGCGCCTGGTGGCGGCCGATCCCGACGACATGAAATCGCGGCTGGAATTACTGGATCTCGAACACCAGTTGGACGGTCCAGAAGCGATTCAGATCCTCGAACAGCTTTTAGAAAGTGATGTACCGAACGTTTTCGTGACTTCAAAACGATCGAGAAATCGAACGCACTTTACCAGTTACTGGAATCTCGCTTATCGTCTGTTGCGTCACTATGAGCGACAGGGGCAGTGGGAGAAACTGCAAGCGATGGGATTGAGGATTGCCCGGGGTGACAAGCCATTTCAGAAGTACGATCCCCTATTTCGCCATCAGCGCTTCGAAAATGGAAGTACAGAGGACATTAACGCGTGCTTGAGCTTGACGATTCAACACGCGAAGGGGCCGGACCAGTTGCAAGCGCTTTCTGACGCGCTGAAAGATTCGCACTGGCATGGCGCGAAGGCGCAAATCGCACGACGATTGACTCGTGAGCAAAAACGTCCTGTAACTCCTGATCAGAAAGTGCAGGTAGCCCGTCCGGATCGGCCTTTGGGTTGGGCGAATCTGCCCGCGGGCGCGCAGGCGGCGGTTTCGAATGAGAATGTCCTGGCGCTCGCACAGGACGATCAGTTCGTTTATTCGGGACATCCGTGGGGTGTGGCCGTGTACGATTTAAAAGGTCATCTGGTGACGCGTATCGCGTTGGGTGACGCGGCGAGTTCTCTCGTTTGTCTGCCGGGACAGGTCTGGGTCGGTTCACCCAAGGGTCTCTTCCGGATCACGCCCAAGACTTGGGAAGTAGCGCACCAATGGCTGCACGAAGATGTTCCCCCGGAACGGCGCTACGATCACGGTTTTCCAGGGCCCTATGCCTACTGGTTCGAAAATGGAGTTTACACTCTGGCCGTTGAAGGTGAGCTGCTGTGGATCGGAATGCATCGCAATGTGCAGGTTCTGAATACCGAGACGTTGGAACTGCGTTCGTTTACGTATGCTGAGTTGAAAATCAATCATTGGGCTGGATTTGGACGCATCGTCGCGGATGGGCGCTTCGTGTGGGCTGACAGCCATTTGGGACTACGACGCTACGATAATACGACAGAGGAATGGTCAACGCTGGACCGAATTCGGTCTCCGGAACAAGCGAGATTGATTGGCTATATTGATGAACAAATTTACGGAAATGTTCATGTCAATGACGTCTTGGGAATTAGGGCCAGTCGCATCGATCGATTCACATTAACCGTCACGCCTCTGTCTCTTTCCACGCGAAAGAGGCAACCCACGACCGCTGGTGCCATGCAGTATTTCGGCAAACTGAATGGACAACTCGTCTTCGGAAATTACAGACCCGAATTTGTGTTTGACACTCGGGTTGGAGACTTGAAGCCAGTGCCTGACGTCGTGCAACGATTGAACGAGCGGCTGGATAAATTCGACAACGAACGTCATTCAGACGATCGGTTGACGCGTGCGATACTTGCCCGTGATGCGATGCTTGAGAATGAACGAGTTCTAGGCCAACCAAATCCCGGGCGCTGGCACGCAATCACATTACCCGAGTCAAAAGAAATCGTGGCGAGAAATCCACTTCTGACTCATCCGGCCAAAGTCCGGGTCATCGGCGATCACTTTGGCAACCCGAACGGCAGTCATCCCTACGATGATTCGCCAGATCATTTCCGTGATCTCGAGGAGCAAGAGGGGGGCCTCTTCTTTGCGACCGATGGCAAACTTCCGCAGCGTGTCTCGCAGCTGCCAGGTAGCCAAAGTTTGTCTGCCGACTACGTCAATGGCGTTTTATTGACTCAGGACCAGATCTGGTTGGGCACGGCGCTCGGCATTTCGGTTCTGGATTCTTCCGGGATGGTGACCGAACAGTTCACGCGTTCCGAGGGGTTATGCGCGAATGGGGTGAACGGTGGTGTCGCATTGGAGGGCAAGCTCTATTTTGCCGCAGGTTGGGGCGATTCAGGCGGAGGGCTGATCGAGTTCGATCCTCAGACGTCCGTCTTCACGTCCTGGCATCAGGTCGATGGGATGGAGACTGATAAGCTGGAAGCCATTTCGGTTGAGAACGGACAATTGAAGCTGACATATGCCTCGGAATACCGCCGCGGGGAAGATAACAGCGGCTTTTCTTTCCGTCACTTTCCACCGGGCCGGTTTGACCCAAGAACACGACGCTTCACCTCCGGAGGGCCAGCACATCTGTTGAAACAACGTGAGGCGGAATTAAATTCGAAAGAGACTCCGCGCGAAATGCTGCCCTGGTTGGGGGGATATGTAACACAACGGGTGACACGAAACGGAAAGACTTACCTGTGTGGAACTCGAGGTTTCGTGATTGTTGGTGCCGATGGCGACAAGGAAATCCCCGCGTTATCGATGAAGCCACTCGGCGCCAAGCTCTTTCAAAGTGAAAATGCGAAATTGCTTGCGGATGCAAAGCGTCGGCAACCGGTGATGTCAACTGTCGCGGAATTGAAGCAAGCCCTGCAGGATCCCAATCCTTATTATCGTGCGGAAGCCCTGGCGTCGACATTGTCCTTTAGGAAGAACGATGAATATCTCGCAAGTATCGCCAGACAAGTGATGAATCCAGATTTGCGAGTTCGGTCGACAGCGATTTATTTAATCACGCAGTTTCCCGATCTGAAATCGCCGGCGATCCTGGAAGTATTGCAGCAGGCGGTCAATGACCGCGACCGGCGTCTGAGCACTTTGGCGACATTCGAGTTAGTCCGCCGCGGAGGCCAGAACCGGTCCGATGTTCGCTGGATCAAGAGGCTGTTCACCGATGACAAGGTACCGGGGGACATCCCCTTTGGCGCGGACTCCAGCGTGAGTGTGGACACTGGTGGCAGGGCCTTGTTGTTGGCGATTGCTCCGCTGGCATCGGCTGACGTATTTGAAGCGCTGTTGAAATCGCCGCCCGGAATTGAAGATGACGACAATCGGACGAAAGTGTTTCCACAGCTTGGGCGAGCGCTGCTGCGTGATCCGAAAGCGGTCGAGTTGTTATTGAAGGTTCGAGATTCTGAGGCGCCTTATTCATTGCAGCGCGATTTCGTGCGCGACGTGTTTCGGTTTACTGGAAAAGAAATGCTGCCGACACTTCATGCAGCGCTGCAGGATGACAGCCGGGTCGTGCGTTCGAATGCGGCTCGGGCGTGCGGGGCAATTTGTGATTCGTCGTCCATTGCTCCTTTAATCAAAGCCCTCGATCTTGAAAGTGGATTGTCACGCGCGTCGATCGTCTGGGCATTCGGGGAATTGCGTGCGAAAGAGGCCCTGCCCGCCTTGGCCAAACTTTACGTTGACGCCAAAAACGACGAGAAACGTCGCGGGGGATCTGGATTTCGCGGGGCGCAGCAATCGGCCGTGTTGACTGCTCAATTTGAGAACTTGCAGAATCTGGATGCGATTGGCGTCGAGTGGAATGAGTTAAAGGCCGCGACACTTGAGCCATTGGTGGATCCATTGCGTCAGGAAGAGCTGCTGAAGCCCGCCCACATTCTCGAGGCAATTGGCAAAATCGGGGCTCAGAACGCTCAAGAGTTCTATGTTTCTCTCGCTGCCGACAAAGACGGCGAAGCCCGTCGGGAAGCCGCCGAACATCTGGCAGATTGTGCAAATGACGATCGACCCCGCAACATCTTGATTCTCAAGAATCTACTGGCGGACAATCGATTCGAAGTCCGGGTTTGCGCAGCGGCGAGCCTGCTGATTCTGGGGTCCAACGAAGGTGAGTCCGTACTGAGGCAATCATTGACGTATCAGCAAGACTATGGAACGCAGCAGTACCAGATCGTGGAGACAATCGCCCAACTCAATCGTGTTGCAGATCTGACACAGATTCAATTCACGCGGGAACAGTTGGAAGCCATCGCCGCGAATCAGTTGTTGGCAGGCGGCATACGGGAAATCGCGAAGAAGTTGCTGGGGCGGTTGAAATAGTACTTCGAGTGACAGGTTCCTACCGAGCATTCCTATTTGCCGCTTTGCGCCAAGTCTGGTGAAATAGGAGCTTGCGACAGAATTTTGTTTTTCAATCGGAACCAACCTCCGTGGAAGGCGAGTGTGACAACCTACGTCCGCCGGAGGTCCTGTGAAAGCCTCCGGCGGACGTAGAGCACCAGCTCGGTCGGGTGCTCTCCAGGGGCCTCACCCCGCGGATTGCTGGACCCCTCAGTAATTCCTGTTTCGGTCCTTAAAAACAGATAAGAAACCCGGGAACCAGTGGGTTTACACCCACCGCTCGCCAGGTTGTTTGTCAGCCTCTTGATGCCGGACAGCACCTGATATCGCCTATGTTTCCCGCGTATCCGGCTCGCCCGTCGCTTTGAGCTGACTCTTGTCCGACTCGTGGGACGCTGGCTTACCGCAAGATCGCTTTCGGAGATACCAGACCAGTGACACCAGGCACATCAGTGCCACAGTGGCGACGGCGATAGTCCGTACTCTTTCGGACTCGATCTGCTTGCGCCGCAGCGGTCCATATGCGGCGCCTGCCAAGACTTCCGGCTCTTGATAATAATGCCGCGCGAATTCCGCATCGACATCCGCTCCAGTTTCGATCCAGTGCAATTCGTTTTGACGCACTTCCTCATACCAGCGATTCGCTTCCGCGACTTCCTTTGCGGACTCGGCCCCGATATCGCTGACCCAATCACGCTCGCCGTTGGAAAGATAATGACTTGGGGTCGTTATCGATTCCATGTGGATTTGCATCACTTTTTGAATCTGATTTTTGTACGCGTCTTTGGCGATTTGGTCCGTCACCTGCTGGGAGGCAAGCAGATAGGCTCGAGCCGCAAGTTGCTGGGCATCAAACTTCACATCATCGGATTTGTCCTCTCCGTGGAGTAAATCACCCAAGACTTCTAATAAAATCGGTGACTGATAGTCGGCAAACTTCATCATGCCCAGCACGCCCTTGATCGCCGCTTTCAGTTCCTCCTGCTGACGCAGTGCCAGTAAGTGATAGTCTTCCGTCGCCGCGGAATCAGTTTCTGGACGCGATTTCAACACAAAACGAGCGAAATTCCCCCATTCGGGCGAATCGTATGGCATTACATCCGCGCCCGGATACTCTTTAGCCAAAGGAAGTTTGATCTGTCCGTCCACTCGGCGCGCCAGCACGTAATCAGCGAGCAGTTTTTGATAGACCTCACGTCCAAAATGGGCCTCTGGATTGAGTTCGAGCGCCTGGATAATGTATTTCCGGCCCTCCTCGAAATCGCCCGCGAGCATATAAAACGTACCGAGATTCGCGAGCGTTTCGTAGCGATTCGGCAGGCGCTGGTTCGACTCCAACAAGAGCTCAATCGCTTTCTTGTGGTCACCCAGCTTGTGGTGGGCCACGGCCAGATCGTCCATCAGCAGGGGATCGTCTTTATTCTCGGGCAACGCCAGGCGGTGTTCACGATCTGTAATTCGCCACCGGTAATACTCCGGACTATGCCGCAGGAATTTTCCCGTGATCAGTTCCAACGCAGTCGGAAACCGCTGTCGCTCCATCTTAAGAGTATCATGATCCCAGATGCAGGCACTGACCGGTGCAACCGCGAGGAAGAAACAGACGCAGACCCAAGCGGCCAGATTCCATGCGGGAAATCGTTGCGAACCGGTGAAGACTTGGTGTTGCGACATGACAGTTTGCTCTGATTTGTATTAAAGCCTGAGTATCTTGAATTGATCATTAAGGTTGCCCACCTTGCCGTGGATATCCACGGACGCATCCAGGATGCCACCATCACGTTTCAGTACAATTGAGCCCCCTAGCCCTTTCGTAATTGGCTTCAGTATGAACTCGCCGTTTTTTTTGGTCGTAATTTTTACTGTGAAAGTGCCGGTTTCCTCAAAATTAATATCTGCGTATTGATGCTTCTTGGCGTCTGGAGCATAGATCGTCAGCGACACTCCGTGAAAATTGGTATCGACGCCCCCATAGTCGCCTGGCGGTAATGTCGGTAACGAAGCAGGTGCAGGCACTGCTCGCACCTCCAGTATCTCGGCGGACTGATTCACTTCGGAATTCTGCCATCCAGCTGCGCGACGCCGCCGACACGATACACCGCCACGCCACCATTGTCCCACCGTTGACTTCAACATCTTTCGCATCTCAGTTCTAATACAGCAGAGGGTGTTATTCACAGCGAGCATCACGGTCGGTGGACGGTATCAGTATCGCAACCGTTCTAGCAAGCCGATCCGAGTCGTATTCAAACAGCTTCGGCTCAGCTCCGATTGGCAGCCCTGCTCGAAGTTGTTCATAGGGGAAAGTTTACATGATCACCATGAGCGAGATTGCCTCCCAATGCTATCGCCTGCGCCCGGCCTTCGCAATTGGACTTTCGGCGGGGGGGGCCAGAGGCATATCATCCGCTCGCGGTGCGGATCAGTCTTGTTAGGCGTCCCTGATCGACTAGTCGCATCCAAGATGTGGCAACAGTCTGTCCGTATGTCAAACGCCGCTACTCTCTCGCCCTCTCGTTGTGCTGAACGGCTCGGATACCCGAGCGCAAGAATGTCTCGGTGAAATTAAGTTCTTTGAATCCCTTTTGCTTCCCCCGTACTGCAAGGAACGGAAGTTTCCGATGAGCGACTTCAACACACTGCCCGATGGCGAATGGATTTATTTGTACGATGCGCGGTTAGTGACCTCTGAATCCAGCTGACATTTAAGATTTCAAATTCGCGATTTCAGATCTGACGAACGATCGAAAGATGCCAACCGTTTCAACGGCGGGGCTAGCTGATTGCGGTTGCAACTCTTGGCAGATCTGGGACGGCGCCAATGCCGGTCGGTCCTGTTCTCGGCGGCGTCGCTCGACTATTATACGATTGCGCGCGCTCTTCCCTATTCGAGGTCAGACAGGAGTTTTGAGGATGCCTGGAATTGTTGCTGCGGGCTTGTTGTGGGTGTGGCTGGCCGGTTCTCCACAGTTACGGGCCGCGGAAGAATCGCAGTATCGGGTTGGTGTGGCGCAGCTTGATATCACGCCCGATTATCCTGTACGGTTGAGTGGTTTCGGTTTCAGGCGGACAGAATCGGTCGGGGTGACTCAGAAGATCTGGACCAAAGCGCTGGCACTCCAAACTGGACGTGGTGACATCGCTGTGTTGGTAACGACCGACAATCTGGGCGTACCAGCGACTGTGGTCAATGAAGTGGCGGCTCGATTAGGGCAGAAAGCGGGGCTGAAGCGCGAACGGTTTACCGTTACCGCCACGCATACGCACACGGCACCGATGTTACGTGGAGTTGCACCGACACTGTTCAGTGTGCCGATCCCGCCCGAGCATCAATCGCATATCGATCGTTACACTCGAGACTTGACTGATAAGATTGAACAGGTGTCGCTGGCGGCAATCAAGGATCTGGCCCCCGGCCGCTTGTCGTGGGGCATTGGCTCTGTGAAGTTTGCGATCAACCGGCGGACCCCGGGAGGCCCCGTTGATCATGATCTACCAACGTTAGTCGTGAAGAATCTGGATGGTCAAGTTCGTGCCATTTATGTGAATTACGCGTGTCATTGCGTGACCTTGTCGGATAATCAAATCAGCGGTGATTGGGCCGGGTTTGCGCAGGAATTGATCCAGCGAGAATTTCCGCATGCGATCGCGTTAATCTCGGTCGGTTGTGGCGCTGATTCGAATCCCAGTTCTGGACCCACTGGTAACAAGGTTGCCATCGCGGAAGCTCAGGGGCTGGAGATTGCAGCAGAAGTGAAGCGATTGACAAATGGATTTCTGGCTCCGTTAGAGGGTGAGCTGACGACGCGATTGCAGTCAGTCACACTCGATTTCGCTCCTCCGCCTTCACGCGAAGAATTCATGAATCGCGTGAAGAAGGGAGGCTACATCGGATATCACGCTCAAGTGCAGTTGTCTCGCTTAGATCGTGGCGAGGCGTTG
>JAQGHT010000818.1 GCA_028291565.1 Planctomycetaceae bacterium
GCCCAGAAGATCACGGCGAAATGGCGAGACCGGCTCGCTGATGTGAAAGGGTTGCTGGGGGAAATTGCTTCCAAAGAGTTGCTCTCGGATTATTCGATTCCGATTGTGTCGACCCGTCTGGCCCAAACGGAAGAAGAAGCAGCAGCAATTGCCGCGGAATGCGGCTTTCCCGCAGTGCTCAAGATCCTGTCACCTGATATCTCACACAAAACGGACGTCGGTGGAGTGGAACTCAATCTACCCGACGCCGAGTCCGTAAGGTTGGCATATCGCAGGATCATCGCGTCAGTGAGTGCCAAGCGACCCACAGCCCGCATTGATGGAGTTTCGGTGCAGTCGATGGTCGTCAGCAGTCGTGGAGTTGAATTATTGCTCGGTGCTACGCGCGATGCCGTGTTTGGACCGGTGATCGTGGTCGGAAGTGGCGGCGTGACGGCAGAAATACAACATGATGTCGTCACGGAACTGCTCCCATTGACTCCACGACAGGTCCGCTCCATGTTGGGCACGCTGCGGATTTACCCGATTCTAGAAGGGTTCCGGGGCCGGCCAGGCGTTGATTTAACTCAACTTGTCCAGGTCATCCTGGACTTCGCGAGGCTCGCCCAAGACCGGCCCGAATTGCAGGCGGTGGAGATCAATCCCCTGCTCGTCACGGCGGACAATGTCTTAGCCCTCGATGCACGAGTGATCGTCGCTCCGTAAGGATCGGTGCCTGAGCCAAACGGAAATGAAGGCAAAGACGCAGTCACGCCCAACTCCTTTTCAGAAGTCAGGCGTGTACCTGCCGCATGCATTTGTAGCACTTTGCACTACTGCTCAGAGTTCCGATTAGCGTCTTTCAATCGCAGGTTGCAGAACCGCATGGCCAAAATGTTTGATTTGCTTGCCCAAGGCATCAATCCCCAACCCAACTTCATCAATGGCATAGCCGGTTCCCTCAATGAGTCTGCCTGACAGAACGCGAGCGTCCCTGACGACGTCAGTGGTCGATGTCGAGAGTGCAACGCGTGCTCTGAAGGTGGCACGCTCCAGGTTGTCGGCGGAAGACCGCAAATACCGACCGGCGCGATGAAAATGGTGATGCTTCCAGGCAAGATCCGCCTTCAAATGTTCATGGTCCGCCAATGCAGCAAGTGCTTTCGATGAAACCTCGTCGAGGTCGTCGATACTGTCGGTGTTCTGCGGGTTATGCAATTGCAGGGCCATCACTTCGAGTTCATGAGCCGACTTGATGAGGGCCAGATCGACCCGATCCTGGCCATGAGCCGCGTCGATTCTCATCATGATCGCGGCTTTGCGGAGTTCCAGTGCGGTCGTTCGTGTGTGACCGTGCAGGAACGATTCGCGAGCCCGGTCGAGATGGCGCCCCGCTTCGTCCATCAATTGACTCCACATCTCCTCTTCCACGAGCAAGTAGCCCGGCGGACACGCGGGAACGGTCGCAATGGCCAATTTGGGTTGCGCATGGGCGATTCCCAACAGGGTGCAGGTGACGGCGGTCAGCAGCAGGCAGGTCAGTGGCAGGCGAATTGACATGGTTTTCTTCCTCCGTGAATAGGACAATGTGAGATTCCGTGTTCCCACCAGAATCGGCTGATCATAACACTCTTGATTTCTGCGCAGAGCGATCAGGCCGCGGCTGCATACTCAGCCTCATTGACGATCGCTTCTATCCTTGCGATCTCAATTTGGGGGAACAGTTTTTGAGAAATGCACACGGCGTGCCGATCCCCGCCAAAGAGAATACTCAGATCTGGCTTTGACGCCGGACCATGAGCTTCTGGCCGTAGTACAACAAATTGAAATTGACCTGGCCAGAGAATTATTACGGTGTCTAAGAACCGCAGTCTGAAAGTCTAAAATGATGAATTTCGCCCCTGGCAATTTCTGAAATCTTAGACTTTACAGCTTGATGTCGTTGGGGTTGCGACATGGCAGGCCACCTTTGATTTGCCGCGTTAGCCGCTCGTGTTTCCCGCCGTATTCAATTCAATAGAACTGACGGCGATCAGCGTTCGGCGGAGATATCACGTCCGAATTGCGGAGAATTTATTGCGAAGAAATTTTCACTCAAATTGTGATCGCGCCCGGTGAAATTTCATCGTAGGGTCTCAAATACCGTGATCAAAACGCACAGTGTGACGAGTTCGCACACTCCAATTGGCGAATTCATGGTTCACCGGAAATTCAAGTTCAATTCCATATGTTCGCAATTGTTCGGTCAACGTGAACCGGGCATGATAAGTGCGGGCGAATTAATCCCACGGATTTGACACATGACAGCTGCGTCCCTCAGCCTTCACTGCTCCGACTGTGAAAGAGACCGAACTTGATCCCACAAGCAAAATCCAGCAATCCGTTATACAGCCTGTTGCCGGCCGATATTGAAGGGTTCGAGTCTCTGGCCGAGTTGGCTCTGGACTTACGCTCTTCCTGGAACCACGCCACTGACCAGGTTTGGCGGCGACTGCATCCCAAACTTTGGGAATTGACGCACAATCCGTGGGTTGTCCTGCAGTCCGTTTCGCGGGAACAAATCGAATGCCAAATGGCCGATGCGGCTTTCGCGAAGATTGTCGAGGACCTCGTTCAATCCACTCGTACAACGGCAGCAGCGCCAGCGTGGTTCCAGGAAGCCTATCCTGCCAGTCCTTTGACCTGCGTCGCGTATTTCAGCATGGAATTCATGCTCAGTGAAGCATTACCCATTTACTCTGGTGGTTTGGGGAATGTCGCCGGTGATCAACTGAAGGCAACCAGCGATCTGGGCATTCCCGTCGTGGGAATCGGTCTTCTTTTCCAGCAAGGCTACTTTCGCCAGGTCATCGACAAAGACGGAGCCCAGCAGGCTTTTTACCCGTACAATGATCCTGGACAGTTGCCAATCACACCCTTACGAAACTCTCACGGTGAATGGCTGCGATTGGAAATCGCTTTGCCCGGCTATTCGGTCTGGCTACGCGCCTGGCAGGCTCAGGTCGGCAGGGTGAAACTTTACTTGCTCGACAGTAATGATGCGGCCAATGTCCCCGTACATCGTGGAATCACGAGCGAACTTTATGGTGGCGGGTCAGAACTGCGGCTCAAGCAGGAATTATTGCTGGGAATCGGCGGGTGGAGGCTGCTGCAGGCATTGGGAATTCGCCCCGAAGTCTGTCATTTGAATGAAGGACACGCGGCGTTCGCAATCCTTGAACGCGCCAGCGCCTTTTCAGAAGAGACAGGGCAAAACTTTGAAACGGCATTGGCAATTACGCGTGCCGGAAATCTGTTTACAACTCACACGGCAGTCCCCGCCGGCTTCGATCGTTTCGCTCCGGAATTGATTGAAAACTATCTCAGCCATTACGCCCAGAACAAGCTGGGGATTTCGGTGCACGAATTGTTGGCATTGGGCAGACTCAATCCAGACGACTCGACGGAATCGTTTAATATGGCCTACCTGGCGATCCGGGGCAGCGGGGCTGTCAATGGTGTCAGTCGACTACACGGACAAGTGAGTCGCCATATCTTTCAATCACTCTTTCCCCGTTGGCCAGAGGAAGAAGTCCCTGTCGGACACGTCACGAACGGCGTTCATATGCCGACCGGGGACTCCGCTGATGCCGATGATCTTTGGACAGTTGTCTGTGGCAAGGATCGTTGGTTAGGAACGACAGAAAGTCTGGGGCACAAGATTCGTGGTGTCTCTGATGCCAGGCTATGGCAGTTTCGCTGCGATGCCAGGCAAGCGCTGGTGGAATACGCCCGGGAACGACTTTCGAGACAGCTTGCGGTTGGCGGGGCCTCGAGGAGTGACACACACGCAGCAATG
>JAQGHT010000873.1 GCA_028291565.1 Planctomycetaceae bacterium
GCTCTCGACCTCGCTCAAACCTTCCATCTCAATACCCAACACTAAGTCGGAAAAACCTCATGATCAAATTGCAAAATTCCGCGTCATCACGCTCGACGACACTTGTTTTTCATCGTTACATCTATCGGGACTGTAAACTCTCAATCAAATAGCGCAAACTTCAAATAGCGCAAACTGCAAAAGTGCCCGCCGAGCCTAGGCGAGCTTTAGGCTTCCAAGGGAGCTTGATTCCAATTGGAAAGAAACATGTGCCGCCAGCTCCTGTTTCACTACATTTTGTGCAAAGCCGCAAATAAGAATGCTCGGTGGGAACCTCGCCCTACCAAGTCTGACAATAATTACTTTGCCGAACCGAAGAACCTGCCAAACAACTGGTGCGTCGAAGAGTTTGCCTGAACGGCAAACTTCTTCGACTGCGAGTCTCGGAGAGACATCGCCTACAGAAAAATCAAGTTGTTTGGCAGCTTCCAGGCTGTTCAATTCCTATCTGTCTGAATCGATCGAATATGTCGCCGACCTCTCAAATCATTGTCGCTGTGGCGATGATGTTCGTCATCATGTTGCTTGTCTGGGTCATTCAGCGGGTGACGCAGAACGCGGGTATTTCCGACGTGGCGTGGGCTGGAAATCTGGGCCTGTTAGCACTCTTTTATTGGGCCACGTTGGAAACTGATGCTCCGAAATCACTGCTGGCTCGGCCGGGAATCATTGCCCTGCTCGCAGCCGGCTGGTCATTCCGTCTGGCGATTTTTCTCTTTTTTAATCGCGTCTGGGGCCAGTCCGAAGACGGTCGCTACCAGACTCTGCGGAGGAACCAGGGGCCTCGCGCACAGACATTTTTTCTGGGCTTGTTCCAACTCCAAGGTCTGCTCGACGTCTGCTTTTCGCTGCCGTTTCTGATCGCCATGCTGATCCCGCGGCAGACTCTGTCCGATCTGGACCATTTTGGAATTGCCATCTGGCTCGTGGCGGTACTCGGTGAGACGATTTCCGACTGGCAGCTGGCTCGTTTCCGCAGCCGCCCCGAGAATCGTGGCCAGACGTGCCGTAAAGGCTTGTGGAAGTATTCGCGCCATCCGAACTATTTCTTCGAATGGCTGCATTGGTGGGCTTATGTGTGCCTGGCAGCGGGATCGGAATTCTGGATGATCACGCTGTTGGCTCCATCATTGATGATCTACTTGATATTCCGGGTGTCGGGAATTCCCCTGAATGAGTCCCAGGCGCTGCTCAGCCGCGGCAATGACTACCGGGACTATCAGCGGACGACCAATGCGTTCTACCCCTGGTTTCCGTCATTATAGACGGGACAATTTTCTCACGCAGACAAGACGTAAGGACTGGCGAATCAATAAGTGTCGGAACCATTTGCAGGACGTCCCCCCGGTCCGACATCGCGCCAGACGGACAGGAATGTCCGTCCTACAGCCATGCGACATCGTCGCCTTGCTTGAAGTGCCGACTGTTATTGCTTCGCTAATCCTAAGCTCTGTCGGTAGAAACCATTAGGCTTACGCCCAACGCTCGCCAGCAATCATCTGGACTACGGCAATTCGGGCCGTTTTACCAATTCCTCGATCCGGCGCAGTTCGTTCTGGATCACCTGAATCCGATTTGTATCGAAATTTCGCGGACTGTTCAGGCGCTGCTGAGAGTCTGGCGGATTGGGAAAACTGAGTTTCTCACGTAATGTGATCAAGGATCGCTGGATGGGGTCCAGTTGCCCCACTGGCCGCTTCATGTCGATTCTTGTTCCGGAGGCTTCCAGGCTTGCCTGGTACAACGACAGTGTGGCGAGATATGTTTGGGCCGCGCCGTCCCAGTCGCGGCTCGACAATTCTTGTCCGTCATGGGTGACGCGTTGGAGTAATTCGCGCAGCTGCGCGACCGTCAGTGAGACAGGAGTGACATGCTGGGCAAGTTCCTGCGTCAGGGCATTTCGCGATGCCGCAGTCCAGGTGAGGACATCCGCCGGTGCCGGGGTGGGACGACCCATCGCTTTTTGCAGCTCTTTCAGAGAAGTGTCCCATGGCAAATCGGACGGCTGCGGTTTTAACGTGGCGAGTAATGGGAAAGTCCAGGTTCCCCAAGGATAACTGCCGGGCTTTGAATCAGTTCGCGAAAGGGGCGAGGACTTCTGACGCCAACTCGGAGACTGCAGATCATGATGGCAGGCATAGCAACTATATTCGGAAAACTCCGGCCATGCCCCGTGTCCCGCCGCGGCAGCCCGGGCTCGAGATTCCAACAGATTCAACGCCGCTTCGGACGTTGCCAGTTGACCGACAAGCCAGAGTTTCGCTTCACGCAAAGAAGAAGCAGTCGCTGCGTTTGCAATTTCGGCAGCGGGAGGGCGGAATGTCTGCCGATCTTTCTCATTGCTCCAGTGGGCTGGCATATTTGCGTGATAGGCCGCCAATTCAAAGTACAAACGCGGATGTCCGGCGGCGATCAGATCGTGATTGACGTCACGCCCCGGTCCGCCAACGTGGCATTCGGCACAGGTCTGAGCCCGCGCGACAAGATCATGACGCAAGTCCTGAAAACCGAGAGCTTTGCGTTCTTCCGACGCGAGACTCCGCCAACTGTCCAACGTATGCGGCACCAGCCAGTTTTTGGCTGGACCGTGACAGGCCTCGCAGCTGACGCCGTCCGACAATCGCTCTTGATCCAGCCATTCATCATGAGCGGTTGCCTGAACTGGATCATGCGTGGTTGCAGCGACCGCAGAAGTCGCATGGCACGACAGACAGCGGGCCTCCTGATGCGGCGGTTTCCAGCCCTTCCCGAGTAAACGGTGGATCTGCAATGATTTGTCTTCCAGCAGGACTTGATAGGCTCGAGCGTGCTGATCTTTTTGAATCCACGTGCTGTACGCGGAAAAATCCTCAGTCGATCGAGTTGCCAAGGCAAATTTTGGACGAGTTCCATTCCCGCCATGGCAGCCGGCAGCCGAACACGAGCCCGCGCCGACATAACCGAATTCTGCTCGCGCAACTGGCTCTTCAGTTTTCCGGGGGGTTGCGACTTGTCCAAACGCTAATTGACTGGAAACGACTGGAGACACAATCAGACAACAGAAGACAATCCAGGGTCGCCGCGAAATCCACATCGCAGAATGTCCGATTCAGTGTCGGGGAAGGAACGCTGGCACTCATTGTCTCGCAGGCGCATCGAAACGTGAAGTTCAGATTGAAATTGTACTCAACTTGTTTCCGTTTTGAACAGGATTTTCAAGCAATACAATCAGGAGCCTGAAATCCGCGTGTTCAAGGCGGATTATGCGGCAACGGCAGAATGATGGGAACTCAACTCGCAGAGATAGTCGAGAGTTCCGAGCAGATGATGATCCACAGATGACGCAGATTTCGCAGATGAGGAAAGGAACCACAACTCTTGAGTCATCATTCCTCGGACAACTCAATGCTGTTACGAATCGAATAAAAACATCTGCGAAATCTGCGTCATCTGTGGATCATTTCAATCCTGAATGTAGAATTTGCATCGCGTGTACGACCCAGATTGCCCTTTGAGGTTTGCTGAATGATTCCCAGTTGGCGATTCTCGATATCCATAGCCTGTATTGGACTGTGGTTTCTGGCGGGACTGATTCCGCCGGTGGCTGCTGAAGATTGGCCACAGTGGCGCGGTCCGCGTAGCGACAGCAGTTGGTATGGACCGGAACTCCCGGAAAAGTGGCCGGAAGGAGGATTGAAAGCCGCCTGGACCAAGCCCGTTGGCGGTGGGTACGGGGGTATCGCTGTCAGCGGATCACGACTGTATGTCATGGACCGGCAAAAGGGGCCTCCGGAAGTTGAACGCGTCCTGTGTTTCGATACCGAGACCGGCGACGAAATCTGGAACATGACCTACCCTGTTCAGTACAAGAACCTGGACTACGGCAATGGACCGCGGGCCACGCCGACAGTTTACGATGGGAAAGTCTATTCGTTTGGCGCACTTGGACACGCGTATTGTCTAGACGCTGAGAACGGAAAGTCTCTGTGGAGTAAGGATCCCCAGGTTGATTATCGAGTCAAGCTGCCTGAATGGGGTCTGGCCGCTTCGCCAGTGATTTTCGATCAGTTCGTGGTTTTACACCCCGGAGCAGAACCGGATGGGTGCCTGATCGCCTTCGATCGAATCACCGGAAAAGAAGTCTGGCGTTCCGGGAAGGATCCTGCCGGTTATTGCACGCCGATTCTGGCCGACACGCCGTCTGGAACTCAGCTCATTTTGTGGTCACCCGAACACATCCTGGGATTTGATCCGCGGACCGGCCACCAGAATTGGAACGTCCCATATAAAGTCACTTATGGCGTCTCGATCGCGACTCCGATTTACCAGGAGGGACTGGTGTTCGTGGGGGGCTACTGGGAAGGATCCAAGGCAATACGTCTCGGGAAGACTGCGTCTGAAGCCAACCTGGAATGGTCCGAGAGCAAGAACCTGCGCGGTCTGATGTCCCCTCCCTTGTATCGTCAGGGACTGGTGTATCTGTTGGACAAACAGTACGGACTGACGTGCTTCGAATTGGCCACAGGGAAAAAGCTGTGGGACGATAAAAACACGCTCACTCCGCGCGGACGTAATCCTCAGGCCAGTCTCGTGTGGCTGGATCGTGAGCCAGTCAACGCAGACAAATCTGGCAATGCGCAATCCGACCGAGTGATCGCATTGAATTCCGAGGGCGAGTTGATCCTGGCGCGGCTGACTCGTGACGGATATCGCGAATCAGCTCGTACGAAGATCATCGAACCAACCTGGGCCCATCCCGCGTTTGCCGGAAATCGTGTGTTCGCGAGGAACGATACGACTTTGGTCTGCGTGGAGTTGTGCCCCAAGTAGGCGCAGCAAATTGAAGGCCCGCAGCCAGGCTTTGAAGTGCGCGCTGCAACACAGTGCCATGCACTGTATGGGAACGCAATTGCTCGGAGTACGGCTGAGTCGGGATCCGAAGTGCGGCTGCGCCGCGATGAAGCGGAGCTTCAGAACTGTGTTCCCATGCGGAGCATGGGAACGAGATCGAATTCTATAACCGTGGTGATCTATCAGTGGTGATCTATTTCTTTTTTAGCAGCGAGTTCACTAGTTTATTCACATCGGCGTAGGTGAAGGCTTCGTCGTCCGTGCCGACTTTTTCGGCCGATTCACTGTCGAACCGTTTGACCAGTTTGCCATCTCGATCAAAAACATAGACGGCGGGGATCGAAGCCAGCTTCATCGTTTCAAACAACTCATCCGACGGAACATTGCACAAAATATTATCGAACGTGGCTTCCTGCTGAGTCAGAAACTTGAGGACCCGCTCTTTATAATATTCGGGCGGCTTATTCTTGCTGCCTGCGAAGTCCGTTGAAACTGAGATGCACGCGACGTCCTCGCCATGGTCTTGATGCAATTTCACCAGGTTTGGAAATTCCTTCATACAGGGCTCGCACGAAGTAGACCAGATGTCCATCACGACGATCTTGCCCTTGTATTTTTTCGCAATTGCCAGAGATTCTTTCCAGCTGAGGATCTGAAGTTTGACCTCTGCCTGACCCGGCTTGGCTTTCACCGTGGGCTTCGCCGGCTTGCTGGCTTCGTCCGCCAATGCGAAAGGCGCCACGGCCAGACTGAGAATCAAGGCTCCACAAGACATCCAACAGGCGGCGTTCTTATGAGTCATGTCGAGTTTCCTGTGCTGAATATGCATTATTCAAACGTTGGCGTGACGGTGAGCCGGGCGGAACACCCTGTGGAGTCCGCCCGGTTCACAAAAAGCCTGATCAGCGAATCACGCGCCTCATTCGCAAATATGCTACAATTCACACTAATATCGAGCGAGATCAGTCGCTTGTTTCAAATTCAGCGCGGTGACATTCTTTTGTGCTTCCATGGTCATGAAGCGAAGTTCGCTACCCAAGGCGATGAACTGCCAGCCTTCGGCGACCCGTTGCTGGACAGCCTCAAGCGTCTGGACGTGCAGTCCAACGGGCGTTCCAATCTTCTTGCCAATCGTCAGAATCCGTTGCAGCATCGCTTCGAACTCTTCAGGACTGGGGTCTTTACCATCCGGAGTCCGCATTTGTGCGTTCAAATCAACCGGTCCGACGAAGATCGCATCCACGCCGGGCAGGCTGTAAATCGCTTCGGCATTTTCGACACCTTCGGGGGATTCGGTCTGCAAGACGACGAGGATTTCGTCGTTGGCGTACTTGAAATAGTCGCCAGCAGTGGCTCCGAAGTTCAGCGAATGCATTCCACCGCCCAGCGAACGATTGCCCTCGGGCGGATATTTGCAGGCAGCGATGGCGATCTTCGCCTCTTCCACGGTGTTCACCATTGGCACGACGATTCCAAACGCACCGGCGTCCAGGGCGCGTTTGATCAAATCATGGCTGCCCTTGGGAACTCGGCACAGCGGAACGCCACCGACATCGGCAATGCAGCCGAACAGATTGGCGGCTTCGTTCCAATCAATGGGCGAGTGTTCCATGTCGACTGTCAGCCAGGGAAAGCCGACGCGGGCCATGACGCGAGTCGCGAACACACTGCCCAAAGATAGCCACGTGCCAACTTGCGGCTGGCCGGCTTTTAGCGCGACCTTGACCGGATTCTTCTTCATGTCACTCTCTTGTCTACAGCAACAGGGACTGTTTCAAACCACAACAGAAATCGCAACCGATACGGACCGAGTGCACCAGACAGTCGGTCACGCCAACAATTCTGGACCATATTCTTCGCGCGAGATTCTCGGGCACATCTCCAAGAGATCTCGACGACTCGGAATCTGCCATTTTCATCCGCGCGAAGTATACTGTCGCGAAACCCGTGCGAAGGGGCAAGTCCAACCCCTTTTCTCAAGCCCTCTCGCACACGAAGATTCCGATTCCTCGAGCCTGAGATCCGAGTTGACACAAATTGGAAACCGTCGTAGACTCCGCCGCCTCCCGTCCCTACCTTTCAAAAGTCGCGAATTCCGATTTTACTCCCCAGTGAACTCTGAGGGAGCGAACTGGCGTGTGCCAAGAATCTCGCGATTGAATCCCCAACAAAACTTTTCAGGAGCCCGTTCTTGAACCGGACACGGCGAACGCAGTCAGTGTTGCTGCTGTCATTGTGCCTGGGATGCTGCGCGCTCAGTCTGGCCGGATGTGAAATCTTTCGCAATAAGCCAGCCGACGTCACCAAGACCGAAGCGAAACTGCCGAGTCTGCCGGTCCCTTCGGACGCACTGCAATTAGAAGTGCTGTTCGTGGAGCGTCCAGCCGGCGATCGGTTGCTGGGCGACGCGTTGTGGAACGAGGTTGATACGATGCTCAACCTGGAACCCGAAGAACAGCGGGACTTGATCAAGAATGGATTTCAGATTGGCGTGGCCGCCTCGCATCCTCCAGCGGCATTACAACAACTCCTGGAATTGCGGGCCAAGCCCAAAGCGGGAGAAGTCACCAGCCCCCAAGACAGTTCAAATCGCCTGCAAGGCAGCCGCATTTTTGTTCGTTCTGGCAGTGAAACTCAAATTCAGCTGAACGATACGCCTTATCCCGACTTCGATTTCAATGTGTTCGCGTCACACAATGCAGTGCACGCCGACATCAAGAAGTATGCCGACGCGAAATGTTTGTACCGCGTGACCGTGCATCGCGAACAACCCGGTTGGGCGAGATTGGAATTCGTGCCGGAGATTCAACACGGCCTCGATTTGATGCGTCCGCAGGCTGGTTCGAACTCGTGGGAATTGTCCGCTCAAGCGAACGTCGAACGACTCTACAAACACAAATTCACGATCGTGCTGAATACCGGCGAAATGGCGCTGGTCACAGGTCGGGGCGCCGCGGCCGGAACGATCGGACACCGATTTTTCACGGGTCCAGCTGGCCAGGACAGTGTACAGCGAATGCTGATCGTACGCCTGGCTCAAGCCGGTTCGATCGATAATCCCTACGGTGCTGAAGGCTCGATCCCGAGCGTCACGATTAATAAGTCGCACTGATTGGTGTGGGACGGAGAGGATGTTCGTCCTACCGAGTTCGCTGTGACGGACAGGATGTCCATCCTACGGCAGGTTACCTTATCGCTGGTAAATTGGCAGGAACCCGTTTTCCAGCTGCAAGATTGTGGCATTAATGGCCGTCACATAGACCGCACCCACGTGATCGCCACCCCAGCTGCCGTCAGTCTTGTTGCCTTCCTGGCGAATCTGCTTTTCCACCAGGCCTTTCACGATCTGTGTGTAGTACTTATCCCACTCATCGCCGCCGATGCGGTATAACGCCTGAGCATAGTAATAGTGCGCATAATGCCAGTGACCAAACGAACGACCCGTATCGCCGGTCGCGCTCAGATTTTGCCGGCAATAGTTCAGCAACTTCTTCACATACTCGGAATCGTAGTCTCCTGAATTGAACAGACAAGCCACGGCCGCGGCAGTGATGGGGGGACGAGCTCCTCCCCCCTTGATGCTGTACTGCACACCCCCTTCGGTTGTGGTGCACTTTTTGATGTAGGCCACAGCGCGGTCGACCACTTCTTTCGGAACGGGAATTCCGGCGTTACGGCAAGCCCGTAAACCCTGGACTTGCGTGATACACGTTGAGCCCTCGTCAAAGTCCTGACCGTCCTTGGCTGAGACATAGCCCCATCCGCCGGCAGTTGTTTGAGCGGCGCCGCAGAATTCGACAGCTTTGGTGAGTTTGATTCGCAGATCTTCGCGCCGCTCTGCGTCTTCTTCTTCGCCAAATACTTGCGACAGGAAGAGCATCGAAAAACCGTGACCGTACATGTAATGGTAATCGTTTTCGTACCCGATCAGACCGTTAGGGTGTGACATTTCCAGCAGATAGCTGACCGCGTTGCGGATATTCTTGGAGTACTTTCCGCGGGTCGTCGTGGACCCTTCACACAACAATGCATTGCCAGCGAGCGCCGTCATGGCGACTCGATATTGGCCCCCTTGCGCTTCCCAGAATCCTTGTTGCTTTTGATCCCGAGCCAGAAAGTTCAAGGCCCGCGTCACCGAGTCCTGCATTTTCTTGCGTAGTTCCGCGTCTTTGATTTTCGCGTTCACGGGCCGGGCGGAAACCCAGAAAATCCCGATCAGACACGCCAGCAACAGAAAGCGACGCATGACTTGGCTCCTCGCCCGAAGGCAGAAAGTCCCTGACTGGCGAGGCGCCGATCAACGACATGAGAGAACATCATTGAAATTGTATCGACGAGACCGAAGTCGCGGCAACACGAGAGTCTGGCGGAGTTGCGAGACCGGGGAAAGTTTCTTCGCCACTTTCGCTTATCTCCTGTTACCGGGCTTGCCCAGTGAGCCGTGGAGGCACCACCGCCAAAGGGGGTGGCGGGAGTCCATTCAGACTTCTGACAACCATGAAAATTACGCTTGAAGCGGGTATAATCGGTCTTTATCGATGTCCTGAGCCACTTTGGGAGAGGGAGATTTCCTCCAGGTAACGGACTCGAACTTACCACAGAGACTGATTTTTCAGCCCAGATTCCCTTGCGAGAGACCGAATGTCGAACATCGCGGCCCCGTCACTGCAACATGTCTATTGTGCCGGCCCCCTGTTCAATCAGGCCGAACGCGATGAGATGTCACAGATTGCGGAACTTCTTTGTGCTGCTGGTTTTGAGGTTTATCTGCCGCATCGCGACGGGATGGAATTTCGGCCTGTATTGAATGAACTCGTAGCGCGGGGCTGGCCCATCAATACGGCCGGAGGCTTTCTGCACGCGGCCATTTTCGCGCTCGACGTGTACCAGCTCGTCGCCGAATGCGGCAGCGTGGTCTGGAATCTAAATGGACGAGTCCCGGACGAAGGCGCTGTCTCAGAAGCTGCGATGGCGTGGATGCTGGGAAAGCCCATGGTCGCATATAAAGACGATTTTCGGACCCTCATTTCGAGTCGGGATAATCCCTTATTGGCCGGGTTGGTCGATTTCGAAGTCGTCACCGCTAAGGAAGTTATCCCCGATGCTCTGTGCAAGGTCATCGAGACTTGGGAAACTCCGGCTCGCGGTTTGGACTCATTGCCGCCGGCGGTCCAGCGAGCAGTCGGGCAAGGCGGTCTGCTTTGGGCGGCGATTCAGGAGCAGGCGGCACAAGGTGACACGTTGATTCTAGCGGAGGTCGTCACGGAACTGTTCGCACCAAAGATCGCCGCGTAGATTGGGGCCGATTTTGCGCGGTATTGAAAATACGCGGTGATTCACGAATTCCAGTTATCAACGAAAGTCGTCATGCGTGTTCAAAGCGGAATTGCGGCAGCCAAAGGGGTGGCGTTCGGGCCGGCATTCGTGCTAGGAACGGAAGATTTCCGCATCCCGACGCGGTTTGTGGTGGAATCCGTCGTTGACGCCGAATTGGAACGCTTCCGCAAGGCTTACGCGGCAGTCACTGAGGAAATCGCCGAAAACGAGAAATTGGCATCGGCTCAGCTCGGCAAAGAATACGGCGCCATTTTTGGCGCCCACCTGCAATTATTGCGCGACCCGAAACTTCAAGGCGAAATCGAAGGCCTGATCACTCGATTACATTCGCCAGAACACGCGACCAGTAAGATTCTGCGGCATTATGCCCAGAAGTTTCAGAAGCTGAGCAACCACTATCTTGCAGAACGAGCGGTCGATATCTATGACCTGGAAAAGCGAATTCTGCGGCATTTGTTGGGCTCGACACGTGAGGAACTGCAGCATCTGACCGAACCAGTGATCCTGCTGGCGGCCAATCTGACGCCCAGCGAAACCGCGCATCTGGATCGCGCTAAGATTTTGGGTTTCGCGACCGAAGGTGGGGGCAGCACCAGTCACACCGCCATTCTGGCTTCCGCATTGGGCATCCCGGCAGTGGTGGGCCTGGGCCAGTTCTTGCCCGAAATCACCGGCGGAGAAATGATTATCATCGACGGGTTTTCCGGCGAAGTGATCATTGATCCCGATGCAGAAACTCTCGATCGGTATCGGAAATCGGCAGCCCACCTGGCAACACTGGCGACTCGGTTGGAGACCATCCGTGACTTACCGGCCGAAACCACCGACGGAACTGCAGTCCGCCTCCTGGGGAATATCGAATTTCCCGAGGAAGTCGAACAATGTATCCATCACGGAGCTCAGGGAATCGGCTTGTACCGAACCGAGTTCCTCTACCTGGGCCAGGACAAAGTCCCGACGGAAGACGACCATTACCAGGCCTATCGGCGGGTGCTTGAGCCGTATCAGAACGAGCCCGTCGTGATCCGCACCCTGGATCTGGGTGCTGACAAATTACCGCGTTCGATTCAACCTTATTCCGGGGAAATGGCGAATCCCTTTTTAGGCTTGCGCAGTCTGCGTTTGTGCCTGCAAAACAAACCGCTGTTCAAGACGCAACTCCGCGCATTATTGCGAGCCGCCGTCTATGGTGATCTGTGGATCATGTTTCCGCTGGTCACAACGCTCTATGAATTGCGTCAGGCCCGCTGGTTACTGAACGAGGTCATGGAGGAGCTCGACGAGCAAAAAATCGAGTTCCGGCGCAACATTCCGATCGGCATGATGGTCGAAGTTCCGTCCGCCGCGATTCTGGCCGAT
>JAQGHT010000300.1 GCA_028291565.1 Planctomycetaceae bacterium
GGATCAATATGCGTTCTGAGATACGCAAATGAGTCCGCGAGCTTGACGCTACGAGTTGCGACTTCTCCCAGCGATTTCTCTGCACCAAAACCGGTTAATTCCGCGGCCAGTCGGACTTGAAATTCCCCTTTCCGGGGATGATCCAGGCGGACAACCAATCGCTTGTCGGGCTTTGCGGTCAAACAGGCCGATCGCAGAACGTCAGCTGCCGAAGTCAAAGCGTCGGGTTCCTCGAAATGGTCTGGCCCGCGAGCGGACGCAACTTGCGGCACGGTTCGGATCTGCAGATGCTTCAAGAGATCACCAGGCGCCACCGGCTGATTAAAGAGCAGCTCGATCTGTACTGAATCCCGATCCGAGGAAAGGACCTGCACATTTTCCAGAGACAGGCGTTCTGTTTCAAATTCGATATTGGCGGAAATCTGAACTGCGCGGCCCAATTTGACTTCAATATCAGGCACGGGATCAACAGAAATCGTACGTCCCGCCGGCAGCGGATTGTCCAACTCAAAATCCAGACGATTGGAGGCGGTCCATGTCCATTGCCCCGAGACTTGGGGCGAAATCTTAAACGGCGGCGCATCTTCAATCTTGCCGACTTTCGCCGCGTCGACCACTGGCCCATCGAAAACGATACTCAGTCGTTCGGCATCATCCACGTTTTGCTGTGGCAATGTGGCAACGACGCTCACTGGCCCTAAGGTAGGGTCGAGTCGCACCAGAATTTCGCGACGAACCCACCACCAGGCCCCCAGATTGAGTGCAATCAATACCAGAGCCAGGACCCAAAACCGAACCGGAATCCGCCGCATTTTTCGCATCCTTGCAAATGAACGGTGTGCATCCAAAGCAACCACCTGTTTCAGTTGGCGGCCTTATACCAGAAGCCGCAAATTGCGTGAAGACGTGGATCGATGCTGAATAGACGGTCCGCTGACGTACTGGGTTTGGACTAGTTGGGTCTGAATTTTTATCGGACCGATCAGACCAATCCGACCGATCAGTCAGATCCGATTTGATCTCCAGCATTTGTTACAAACTTTCACGAAATTACCAGCGGCGTACCCATCGGCCCGTGTGTTGTGCAACTGCAGCAGATCCTTTCAAGCATTTTCCAGCTTATCACTTAGCGTCGATTCAGACCGACAGGAACAGGACAGAAACGCGATTTGGCACAGCTGCTGCATTACCCAAAAGAAACTCCCATTCGGGGAGCGATCGACCCAGTCGAGACTCGCGGGAGGCTTGTGGCGGAATTTTGCCGCTCAAGTAGAGGGCCATTCCGGTGGAGTGGCCCTGTTTCACGACCGATTCCTGTTCCCAGCGGGAATTGCCAGACCCAAGCCTGGTTTTTCGGGCGGGGATTTCAAATTGTCACTTTCGAGTTGCTGTTTGTATTCCTTGCGTTGAACGTCAGGTTGAGCAGTCCCCTCCGGCCCGTGGAAACGGGCTCTGCCTTCCTCACTTCCTGCCATGCAACTCGCCTCAGATGGCCGAAAGGAGCACCCGCACTCCTCTCGGCCACTCGTCTTTCTGTATGCGAGTTCGTGGTCATCCCATCACAATTGGAATTCATGGTTTACGGGAACGGAACTCATCAGAAAAGCTTCATTCGTTCACTTCTACTTTACGGAATTGAGTTTACGATGCCTTGGCATGCCGATATAATTACAAGTTGGTGAATGACAATCCCGGTGTGAATTCCGGTAAGAAGATGGGAGAGATTGCGATGTTTCAGGTGCAGGGGCCACGTTTTAAATTCTGCGACGGAATCAGCCGCAGGTCTTTCCTGCAAATTGGGGGCTTGGCCGTAGGCGGACTGACGTTGCCACAGATTCTGCGCGCCGAACAACAAAGCGGGAAATCGACAGGCAAATCAGTAATCATGGTCTATCTGTCCGGTGGAATTTCACACCAGGACACTTTTGATCTGAAAATGGACGCTCCGAATGAGATTCGCGGCGAATTCAAGCCAATCGACAGCTCTCTTTCCGGAGTCCAGGTTTGCGAATTGCTCCCAAAGATGGCTCAGATCATGGATCGCACCATCACCATCCGGTCGATTGTCGGATTGCGCGATGAGCACACCAGCTTTCAAAATCTGACCGGTTACTCCATGGGCGAAGCCCAACGGGACGGGCGTCCGACAATTGGAGCGGTCATTTCCAAGGTCGCTGGGCAATCGGATCCGGTAACGCCAGCATTTGTGGATCTGTTTCCGACGATGCAACATAAGCCCTATAACAGCCCGGGACCGGGCTATCTGGGCACGAGTTACAGTTCTGTCCGTGCCGACGGCGAAGACTTGGCCAGCATGAAATTGCGATACGTTTCTCCTGGCCAATTCGACGAACGACGGAAGCTGCGGATGCAAATTGATGATGCCCGCAGAACGCTCGACAAATCCAGCGTCGACGGCATGGATGTGATTTACCGGCGAGCCTTCGACGTCCTGACTTCCAGTAAGCTCGTGGGCGCGCTGGATGTCGAGAAAGAAGATCCGAAAGTCCGAGAACGGTATGGTAGAGGCTCGTCGAAGCATCTGGGAGACGGAGCCCCGATGTGGAACGATCAACTTTTGACTGCGCGGCGGCTTGTCGAAGCCGGAGTACGTTGTGTTTCCGTGGCTTACGGATTCTGGGATACGCACGGCAATAACTTTCGGCATATGCGGGAACATTTGCCGTTGTTTGACACCGGGATTTCCGCGCTGATCGAAGACATCTATGCCCGAGGTCTCGATAAGGATGTCACGGTTGTCGTCTGGGGCGAATTTGGCCGCACGCCGAAGATCAATAAAGACGCCGGACGCGACCATTGGGCACGCGTTAGCAATTGCTTGTTGGCAGGTGGTGGAATGAAGGTCGGGCAAGTGATTGGTTCCACCGACAAGATCGGCGATTCTGCCGCGACACGGCCCGTCCATTATCTGGATGTCCTGGCAACCGTGTACCACAATCTCGGAATTGATTGCCACGAGTTCATCCGCGACATCTCGGAGCGGCCTGTACCCATTCTGCCGGAAAGTGCCCGCTTGATTTCGGAAGTTCTGTAGCCAATGTGGTGCGACACTCCGTGTCGTACCACGCGAGCCAGAAGCACCGCGACTGACGAGGCGTCTTTCGAACGGCGCGCATCGGAACTAATCAGGGCAAAGCGTTTAATCAGCTTTTGATTAGTGCCAAATCGAGGAACCGCTGAAAATGCGTGGATGACACCTCGCTAGTTGCTTCGCTTCTGACTCGCCTTACACGAACACGGAGTGTCGCGCCACAAAATCGCCAAGAAGCCTTCTTAGCCGCCACCTGCCAGCCGCATTTTCATCGCGGTGTTAATCATTCGATACAGGCGAAAACCTTTTTCGGTTCCTGATTTAGGGCTGTTGCGTATTCACCACGCCGTTGCCATCGTCGATGCTCTCATCGTAAGCTTATGGCAAGCATTGGATTACGTCGTTATTCGTGGTGTCGGAGTAACACCGCGATGCCAAAATGCAGCATTTTCAGTGACAAGCAAGGTGGTCGCGATCACCCAAAAATAATGTCTCCGCCGGCTTGTAACATGCTACTTTGTAATGGGTTACAACCATTCTTCAATTTCAATGTAAACTTTCTGATGCAATTTGTTTCAAATGGCACACAGACTGCTTTACATCTCCTGCA
Source organism: Planctomycetaceae bacterium (assembly GCA_028291565.1). Classification (GTDB taxonomy): domain Bacteria; phylum Planctomycetota; class Planctomycetia; order Planctomycetales; family Planctomycetaceae; genus JAKFVC01. The sequence continues at coordinate 3,663 of JAQGHT010000300.1, forward strand.
TCAACAACGCCGCAAGTCGCGATAAGCGGCCAAGTAACGCCGAATGGGATGATCACCTAAACGGCAAACGATTCAGGTTTTCCACGGCCGGCTTTTGAGCTTGGTCACACACGATTCACTCGATGCACCCAACACACACCGGAGATTTTCCCATGCGTAATGTTTTCGCCCAACTGATCAATGACGAAGCTGGTTTTATTGTTTCCGCCGAATTGGTTCTGGTCGCCACCATCGGAGTTCTCTCTCTGATCGTCGGACTCACTGAAGTGGCCTTCAACGTCAACAACGAACTGGAAGATGTCGGCTCGGCATTCGGTTCAATCAATCAGGGATATCAATACAACGGCACCTGTGGCACCAAAGGACACGTTGCCGGCAGCGTCTTCTGGGATATGCAAGACCAGGGCGACAGCGACAACGATATCGTCTGCAGTGTCGCACCGAGCGGTGAAGACACCAGCTGGGGCCGGTAATCCCGAACAGTCAATTCAACTCAACACTTCGCCAATATTGCTGAAAACTTGAGTT
>JAQGHT010000937.1 GCA_028291565.1 Planctomycetaceae bacterium
CATGGCTTTCTTTCCGGCGTAAATCATCAAGAACTTGTTCAGGGACGCTTTCCCAAAAGTCGTGGCGTGAAACTTGGAAAAGTCATTGGACGTTCAGTTTCCGGAGTCACCGTCGAACTCGAAGCGGAATTGACCGACCATCTGCCCAAGGATTCACTCCAACGAGATCTCCCTGTCAAACCTGGCGACGGAGTTGTCTTTGACGAAGGACATCCCGACCAGGACGAACAAGGTGGACGAGTCGTTGAGGTCCAGCTTTTAAGTTCTGCTCGCGGTCCCGTCCGAGTCGAATTGGGATTCCGTGCGGGTGATCTGAATCTGGCCTCGCTGGCGATTGGTTGCCTGGTCTGGAAGACGGATGATCCTGCTTTGCGGCGACGATTGGACCAGTCATTCAATCGGGAAGGGGTTCGGCGTCGGGCGCCCCTTCAGGCCAGTGTCTTCGCGGCAGTCGGGGAACCACTCACCGTCGCATTTCGCGATGATCAAGGCCATGTCGGCATGGCCACCAGCGACGCCATTTTGGACGTCGCAATCAGGCAACCATTGCGTCATGAGGTTTTAAAAGAGCAGCTCGGCCGCCTGGGTGACACGCCGTTCGAATTGAGCTCAGTTCAACTCTCGACCACGTCCGGAATCGTTCCTGCCGGCGAAACGATCCCGGTAATGGTCCCCAAAAGTTTGCTTAACGAAATGCGTCGCCAAGCTATTGACGCATTGCGAGCCAAACGCGAGGCGTCGGAGCGACGTGGCGAAATCCACGAAGACGCGTTGACAAATATGAGGGCGGAAATTCTGTCCGAGGCCGCATCCTTGGATTCCCAAGGGCGAACTGTCTCTGGAATTGCCTCTTCCTCAGTGACGGTTCACGCGAATCCGGTGGCCGAACATTTCGAAATCAGCACGAAACATTCCGACACGCCGAAACTTACGGTGTTGGTTCGCAGTCTGGATCAGCTGCGCGCGGTTCTCGATTGGCAAGCCGATGCCGAATGTCCACCCGTCAGCTTGATCCATTGCGAGTTCGAGGATGTCCGACGATACGAGACAGCCGTGGAACTTTGCCGATCTGCGAAGCAAGCGGTCTCATTGGCCACGCTGCGCATTGTTAAGCCCAAAGAAGATGGCTGGTTGAGGCAAATCGGCACTTCTGCGCCGGATTTCGTACTCATTCGAAATCTGTCGTCTCTGCGTTACTTTCAGGATCGATTTCCACAGATTCGACGCCTCGGAGACTACACGCTCAACGTTTCGAACGAACTGACCGCGGCCCTGTTCGCGGATCAGGGCCTGGAACGCGTCGTGCCGAGCTATGATCTCAATTGGCAACAACTGACAGCACTGCTCGGTCGCTATCCGGCGAACCGCTTCGAATCAGTCGTCCACCAGCATATGCCGATGTTCCATATGGAACATTGTGTTTTTGCTCACACCCTTTCGAACGGCAAAGACTATCGGGATTGCGGACGACCATGTGACAGCCACCAGGTCGATCTCAGAGACCGGGTTGGAGAATCCCATCCATTGCTGGCTGATGTGGGGTGTCGAAATACGCTGTTCAATGCACACGCTCAATCTGCCGCGGAATACATCCCGCGCATGCTGCAACTGGGATTACGCTGGTTCCGGGTGGAGCTGCTTCGCGAAACCGCCGCGGATGCTCAACTGCTGTTGAATCGTTATTCGCGAGTGCTCGCTGGAAAGGAAGCGGCTCGATCCACCTGGAATCAGCTGCGGGTCTTGAATCAACTGGGAGTGACCCGCGGACCTTTGGATTTCGAATAACCACAGCTCTGGAAAAATCACTGATGATCGCTCTGGAACAACGGACTGGCGGAATTGTGCTGACCGTTCGCGCTCAGCCTGGCGCCAGGCGTAACGGCGTGACAGGGGAACATGCGGGGCAGCTCAAGGTTTCAGTCACTCAGGCTCCGGAGAAGGGCAAGGCCAACCAGGCGATCCTGGAGGTGCTGGCAACCGAACTCCTTTTAAAACGATCGCAGATCACCTTGATCGCCGGTGAAATCTCCAGTCAAAAGAAGTTCCACATCGCTAACATCACGATTGAAGAACTCACTGCCCGTCTTGCCGCCCTGATCAATGCCCCACACAACCGCTAACTCTCTTTTGTCGTCCATTGGCGATAATCCCAGTGTGAGCGATCACTTGCCACTCTCAGAAACTGAGAGTCAAAAAATAAAATCGCCGTTGAGGGATTTCACTGAGCAGAATTTGCCAAATAAAACGATGGCGACTGCCTGGTAGTGCGGTTTCATTTGGAGTGTGCTGGTTAGAAAGACAAATCTCGCGAGATTGCCTGGAAAACGCCCAGCAAATGCAAGTTAAGCACGGAATCACATCCCATTCAGCGATGACTTGTCGCAATGCCCTAAGGTTTTCACCTCTTTCGCAAAGACTTTGTCGCCGCATGCAATAGCCTGATCTATGATTCAGTGTCAGCCACTATCGGCGGAAGATGCCGTCCGTCACATGGCGCATTGATTGACGATCAGTCCAGAAGCAGGAACCACAGTCGTTGGCTGCAGTCACTGAGTGCGGAAAAAAGTCACACTGCGACCAATTGATACGTATGCAGATGTGGCACATTCGTCCGCGAGAGGTCTGCGTCCAGAATGAAAACGGCTGCTGATTTCTCACCCTCGGCGTGCGCGAGGGTGAGAAATTTTACAGTCTACACAAAGTTTCTGTATGAGAAAACAGTCATTGCCAGCCTGGCCAGTCGCAAGGCCGTCAGTGTCGTGGCGGGCTAATACTATTACGTCAAAATTGGTGGTGTCGCCGTCGCAACGAGTGCTGCAAAAACTGGGCTACCGTCCAGATTAACAGGCTACGGATCACCTGGCGGATATACACTATCCATCAAGACGACCCCAGCGTTGTGAGTCGAATTGAACTCCTTGTATTTTGACAGGTCAACGCTAGAATTCATGATGGGGCGGCAATATTGTGATTTTCACATCCACCGCGCCAATTTCGGATGACCATATATAGCGCGAGCCAGCCCCTGCTGGTTGGCGAGATACAGAGTAAACCGACGTGATCCAAGACCTTTCGGTCCTGAATCAGGTCGGTTTTTTTATTGGTGGTTGAACGACAAAGGAGCATCTCATGCGAACGCGACGAAGCGGAATCAAGGCCACGGCGACGATTGGTGTGTTCGTTCTTTTCATAACGGCCGCTCCCGTATTTGCCGTCGACATCATTGACGATCCCATGCAAATTGACGATCGAGCGGCGGATATTGTGACGACTTCGAATTCACTGTGCTGGGAAATGCATCGTTATCACCAGCAACAGCCGGAGTTTGCGCAGACATATCGGTCCGCCAAGGAGATCTGGTCCCGAGCCGGCGAAATGCGAGAGGCCTTGCGGGCAGGTCCCGTCGAGACTGACGTCCTGAAACGGCAAGTCACCGAAATGAACGACATTTTCTCGCGCGTCGAAGCGACGATGTCGAAATGGGGACCAGGCGACCGTTCGCAGCTGGCCACCAACAGCGGCCCGGCCCAGCGGACCGTCGTGACTCCAGGGACCGAAGTCGATCTCCCGTTCATCGGCCTTCGCGTGGGACGGCCACAAGTCATCGTCACCGATGATGGCCCTCCGCAACTCGAACGTCGGCGACTGCACCCCAATTCCCCCGGCAGCAAACGCAGCCTCGAACGAGAGCTGGCTGCGGTCAGGGTTGCCTTGAACGACATGTTGGAAGACGCGGGAGTGACCGGACTGCCAGCTTCGCCCGATTCCGACGCGGCTGCCGCTGTCGGCCCGGCCCCAAAACCACCAGTGACCGATGCGGCCCCGGCAAATCCCAAGAAAACTCCTTCCAAGGAAGCAAAAGAATAGTCCAGTCTATTAACTATCTGGAGCCCTGTCACTCTCGGACGAGTGGCAGGATGGCGGCGGGGAACAGGCAGAATCATGATTAGGATCGGCGATGTCATTACTGTCGTAATAAGTGGCAAGTATTTGTCAGCCCCGGAGGGCGCAACTTCTTATTGATTCTCCGGTCCTTACAAGCAGCGTCACGAGCACCTGGCGACTACAGTGGTTTAATTTTGGACCTGCCGGTCGATGTGTTCGTACGTTCCATTCTCCCCTCGCCCTGGTACGCCGGGGAGAGG
>JAQGHT010000236.1 GCA_028291565.1 Planctomycetaceae bacterium
CCGACCTGCGGTCGCCGAGGCTCGGTGGGAACCTCGCCCTCCCAATTATCGCCCCGCCATAAACCATTGCCCAGTAAGAACCACAAAGCTGGATGATCTCTGTAATCCCACGGCCTTTGCACTACTCTATTGTCTCTTTTATCGCGACTTTTTTTCTTGGGAATCTCGCGAGATCCAGGAGCGGCAAGCTCACTTGATGCAATTCACTGCCACGGTTGAGTGACTTTTGCTCCAAGGATAATCCTGAGCTGACATTATGTTATGGAATCGCATCGTGAAACAATGATCAAAGAATTGAGAAAAGGCTCAAACAGCGCGCCGTGCGACGAATTTCGCCACAGGACGTCGCTGTTTGAACCCTTTCGCACTTCCGAATTTTCTTGGTAGCCAGATTAACTTGTAAGCCAGATTAATAGGTTGCGAGTGATTCCGGTTTGGACAATGCCGTGGCGACTGGCGGAGCACCATTGGGAACGATCGGTGTCATCGCTGATTGCATTGCCGGATCGCCGTAAGGCATGGCAGCGATATCGGTTGTCACGCCGTCTGGTGCTGTCGCGGAACCAAATCCCATCCCATAAGGTTGATAATAAGCGCCCGGCTGACCACCATAAACGGGCGGTGCGCCGTTGAAGCCGCCACCGATCATACCGCCGCCCAGAATTCCACCGCCGCCATTACAGGTATTGCAGCCTCCACCGAATGGAGCAACGGGGGCATAGGAGGCTCCGCAACCACCGCAGGGATTGCAGCCACCGAACCGCCGAAATCCGCACCCCTGCATTCCACCACAGCAACAACCAGAAACAAACCCGAGTAAACACAAACTGATTCCGAGTGTCACGAAGCGTTTCATTGTGGAGTCCTTTCCCACTTGGAGGCGTCCGACTGGGCCGACATGAAGGGAGTGGGGTTCGAAGGGATGAGCGAAGGGAATGGGGATTTCTTGAGGAAATACTCAACACCGCCGAGCGAATTGATGATTTTTCACAGCGAATAGCGATGAAAATCGTCTCTGTCGGAGCCAAGCGGCGGGACTTTAGTCTTTTTTTGAAATCCCGTCAATTCGTACTTTTTTTGAATTTGTTTTCTCAGTCATGGAATGCCGACTGCCAAGTGTGAGAACTCCGCAAGGGAATCGCGAGTTCGAGTTGCCACTCGGATTACCCGCACCCTATAATGCCAGAGTTCGGCAGAAGACGCGGCCTCTTTGAGGCTGCGTGCTGATGCAAAGTCCCCATTATGATGCGTCGCAACCCTGGCAATGATGCCGGGATAAGGTGAAACACCATGGCGAAAGCTGGATCTCGTAAGAAACTTCCCAAGGAAGTGGCCGTCATCAACGCCGATAATTGCACCGGCTGCGAGTCGTGTCTGGAAGTTTGTCCGGTGGACTGCATTGTCAAAGTGCCAGGTGTGGATATCTCTGTTTTGCAGTCATTCTGCGAAATTGATGTGGAACGCTGCGTTGGCTGCGAAGTCTGTGTCGCCATCCCGACGAAAAAATCGGACCCCTATACGCTGACAGTTTGCCCTTGGGATGCCATCGAAATGGTTCCGACAATCGAAGTCGCCCAATACGTTGCTGCTAAAGGTGGTCCGCCAGAATACATGTATGAAAACTGGGACCGCTTAGTCGTCCCCGCTCAACGCATGGCAGAACTTGCCGCAGAATCCGCGAAGTAGCACCTAGTAAGTAGCAACTGGAAAGTCGCAACTGGAAAGTCGCTACCGGGAAGTTCCAACACGGGCAAAAGAACGGACCCGGGTCAGGCGGCACGCAAGACAGCGGCTGCAGTCAACTCGCCACGGCAAATCGATTCCAACCCAGTCTCAGCTGTCAGCGAAACAAACGTGGCGTTTACCCGACGGCAATTTCGCTGTAACTCGGTCTGTAGCAAGTTCAGCCGTTTCAGGTAAGTTTGAACCGTCCTGGCATCGATTTGCAGATCGAGCTCTCCGCCAGATTCGGCGTCGATCAGTCGGCGTCCACCGACCGCAGTGGGTTTTGCTTCCCATTCGTTCAAGATCTGAATCACCCACAAGACGCTGGCCCCGGCGGCCAGCATGCGAACCAGTTTGTCGGGATCGTGTGGAAACAGAAAATCACTGATGACGATGCGCAATCCTTGCGGTTTCAAGGGCACAGCCTGACGTTCGAGTAACTCGGAAAGCGTCCCCTGGGCCTGAAACGGCATTTGATAAAACTGCTCGAGTCCATCGATCCCGACCGAACGCAACGGAACATCGTCGGTGAGGGGGATTAATTGCGGCTGGCCGCCCAGGCGAGCACTGAGCAATGTGAACAGCGATGCCAATTGCCGTGTCACAAGCGGTTTGGCCTGCTCACCGGTATTCATGGAGCGGCTGGTGTCGACGAAGACCTGGGTTCTCGGGCTGATTTCCTCGCGATACAAGCGGACCATCAATTGATCCGACCGGGCATAGGCGGCCCAATCCAGGTGCCGGATGTCGTCCCCCGGCATGTATTGGCGATACTCTTGGAATTCCAACGAACTCCCGGTACCGCGTCCCAACAACTCTCCAGCTCGCCCGGAAATCGGGATCCGCGGCAACCCGAGTTGATAGCCGTCCAGACAGCGTTGAACGATTGGATCACGGAGCACGATGGTTCGACCAAGGTGGAATGGAAACGGCGAATTTGAACCTGCGTCACACTTTATCAGAATGAAGGTAACAACACAGAGTGAGCGGGACGAAATCGTGAAAAACGAAACGCTCGATGAGAAATCTCATCGAGCGTTTTGAATTCGCACCAATTGAAAGTGATCGCTACTTCGCGGCAGCCGCCTGAGTCGCCGGGGCGACTGGTTTGACTGGTTCAAAGTTGATGATCACCTGAGCGTTGGTCCCGTTCCAGACTCGCAGGATCCCGTCTTCTCCACCTGCTGCAACGGTCTTTTCATCGCCGCTGCCCGCGACTGAGTACATGTAATCAGTCCCACCCGCGAAGTTGCGGAAGTTGCTGCCGTTGTCGGCCTGGTGGAATCGCACGGTGCCATCCCCACCACAGCTCACGATTGTGTTGGCTCGGCCAACCCATTGCAGTGAAGTCACTTGCTTACTGTAGCCGGGAATCGTCCGTTGTTGCTCGCCGGTCTCGACGCTCCACACCTTGATCACATTGTCCGCACCCGCACTGACGATGACGGACTGGTCCGGCTTCCAGCTGACGTCGAGCACGTGATGTGTGTGGCCTTCGAACGACTTCACATGCTTTCCGGCATTGATGTCGAAGATCTTGACGAACTTGTCGGCCGCTCCGGAGAGAACATATTGGCCGTCTCGTGAAATCTCCACACCAAACACGGTATCACTGTGTGCGTCGGCGATGTTCTTGAATATCGAGAGGTTGGTCATATCCCAGATGATCAATTCCCCACTTCGCGACGGATCGCCACCGCCGGTTGCCAGGAATCGGCCGTCATCACTGAAGTCGAGTGCCAGCACGCGATTGGCGAATGGCGAAGCTCGCAGGTCCAGTGGCGCATCAGGCTTGGGTCCTAATTGTCCCGCCAGCGTCCAGTTGGGGATCATCGACCAGACTTTGACCGTTTGATCGGCCGAGCCCGAAATGATGCCACCATTCGCAGTGAAGGCCACGGCGGTCACCGGGGCGGTATGTCCTGCGAACAGTTCCAACGCTCCACCGTCTACGGTGTTGTAGGTATGCACGAGCATGTCGTCGCCAGCTGCAGCCAGCACCTTACCATCGGGAGAGTAAGCCAAAGTCTTCCATGGCTTTTCGGTGGCCGTGCTGGCCACCACGGCGGCCTTCAAATCAGCGTCACCTTTGGCCTGTTTGGCGATTGCAGCGTCTGAAGCGGTTTTGGACTTCGCAATCAGGTCGGTGGCCTCTTTCACGCCCTTGTCGGCGAGTTCGGATGCTTTGTCCGCTGCGACTTTGGCATCCTGAACCTTCTTCAATTCGACGTTGGTGTCGGCCAGAACTTTATCCGCATCAGCCTTGGCCTTTAGAAGGGCCGCGTCGTCTTTTTTCGCGTCGAGAGCCTTCTGGGCGGCTGCGACCTTCTCTGTGGCGTCCTTCACTTTGGCTTCGGCGGGAGCGATTGGCTCTGCCGCTTTGACTTTGGCTTCGGCTGCCTTCTTCGCGACGTCCGTTTTCGCGGTCAAGTCGGTCTCGGCCGCTTTCACCGCATTTGCGGCGGCAGTGACGTTCCCCTTGAATTCCGCATCGTCTGCAGTCAATTTCGCAACCAGCTTCTGAGCTCGCAGGTCACCCTTGATTTCTCCCATGACCTGACCA
>JAQGHT010001048.1 GCA_028291565.1 Planctomycetaceae bacterium
CATTGCCAGATAGCCGCTGGTAGTTGTCGAATCGCTTGGGGGACGTGTAGAATTCAGACTTCCGTAAGGGAACGCTTTGGTGAAATTGTTTTGCGATTCGACAATCGCCGAACGTGGTAGGACGAACTCGTGTCTAGCGGGTACGTCGTTTGAAAGGAGCACGACGCGGCCAGGCGGTCGCCATTGACACTTTGCTGAATCAGAAGCACTCACGTATTGGAGACTCGTCCCAAAACGTCGTGCGGCGAATTGAGCAGTGTGAAACACGGAAATCAAGTAGATCAATAGCGCAATTCGCCGCCTGGAGACCATCTTCATAGTCAAAGGCAGGTGCTGAATGAATGCGGGGCCAAGTGCCGCGATGCAGTCGAGCGTACTGGTCTTGAATCGTTTTTATACGGCGATTCAGGTCATGTCAGTGCGACGGGCGTTTTGTTTGCTCTGGAAGCAGCTCGCGGAAGTCATTACCGTTGAAGAAGGTGCCTACGTCGCCTACGATTTCGAAAGCTGGCTGCAGGTCAGCGAGTGGAAATCGTCGATGGAAAATCGTGATGAGCACGACGATTGGATTCAGGGTGTGAACCGTGAAATCCAGGTACCACGTGTGATTCGCCTGCTGGGCTATGACCGATTTCCTCGAAACTCGGTGAAATTCAATCGTCGCAATATTTTCTTGCGTGACGAAAACCGCTGCCAATACTGCAATCACAAATTCCCGACTCATTTATTAAGTCTGGATCACGTGATGCCGCGCAGCCGCGGAGGTCTGACCACGTGGGAAAACATCGTCTGTGCTTGCCTGACGTGTAACGTGCGAAAGGGCGGCCGAACTCCGACTGAAGCAGGAATGAAGCTGTTTCATCGTCCTGTCAAACCAAAACGGAGTCCGACACTTACGCATCAAGTGACTTCCGCCAAATATGCTTCCTGGAGAACTTTCCTCGACGAAGCCTATTGGAACGCGGAATTAGTGGAATAGTCCGAGCCCGGCCATTGCAGGTAGCCGGGCTTTTTTGTTGAATGAAAGCGATCGAACTATCTCCATCCGAATCGCAAATAGACATTTCAAGTGAGCCGGGTGGCGTCAGTCCCTGGATTCTTTGTGAAACAGAGATCCGCGTATGACGCCGCCTGACTGACCTGAGTTCAACACGTAAACCACGTGAGGTGTCGATCAGAAAAGCGCGCCATGAAGGTCTGGTTCAACAAGATGCACGACAGTCGCCGCTCCGTGGTGGAGGTGCGTGAAGGCGACGTGCGGGTTGGCAGAGACCCGCAAAACACGATCGTGCTCCAGAGTCCGCTCGTTTCCAAAAATCATGCGATTGTCCGGCTGGTGGCCGGCAAATTGCAATTGGAAAATATCGGACTGAACGGCTGCCTGGTCGGAGACCTGGAGGTCCTGGGTGGCGAAACCGTTGAATTCTCACCGGGTGAACGAGTCCGTATTTTTCCGTTCACACTGACGTTTGAGGCGGAGGCCGCGACCGCCATCAGCCGGGGTGAGCTGGAAGCTCACTTACGCTCGATCATGGCCGAGCTGGAGCTCAAGATTCATCGCAAGCTCCTCGACCGGTTCGATCTCTACGAAATCGAAGCCAATCAAGTCGGCGACCAGGACAGCATTCTGATGTTGGAGAACAACATCGAGGACGTCTGCCGCGAATTGAATTTGTTCGGCCCCAGTAACAACGCGTTGCTGGAGGAAGTGACCGGCCTGACACTCCGCGACTTGCTGATCAATCAGTTGATCATGGAGAGCGGCAAGGAAACTCGCGACCAGCTTTCCGCGTTGACCACCAATGAATTCGACATCCCCGCCACATTGGTCGAAGAACGCGAATCCGAACTGCACAATTTGCTGCACTTCGCGCGTGAACGCCTGGAATTGACTGAGGCTCACGATCTGAGCGGCAAAATCAATCGCGTGGAATCAAAATTTGCGTCGGTCTTTCCTCTGGTCCGGCCGCATTTGCACACCGAATTGCGGAAGTATCTGATCCTGCGGACTCTGAAAAAGGACTTGAAAGATACCGTCTTCGGATTTGGGCCGCTGCAAGACTTGTTGCGGGCACCGACCATCAGCGAAATCATGGTGGTCCGCAGCGATCAAATCTATGTTGAACGCGCAGGCATGTTGGAGCTTTCCGGAAGACGGTTTATTTCGGATAAAGTCACCGAAACGATCATCGAACGAATTGTGACGCAGGTCGGTCGCCGGATTGACAAAAGCCAGCCGCTCGTCGATGCGCGGCTTCCCGACGGGTCACGCGTCAACGCAATTATTCCACCATTGTCGATCAAAGGCCCGTGTCTGACGATCCGCAAATTTCCTGCGTATCGATTCACGATGGACGATTTGATTGAAATGGGCAGCATCACATCGGCCGCAGCAATGTTTCTGCGGGCCTGTGTCATCGACAAGAAAAACGTTCTGGTCAGTGGCGGTACGGGAACCGGCAAAACGACCATGCTGAACATCTTGTCCAGTTTCATCACAGCGAAAGAGCGCATCGTTACGATTGAAGACACGTCGGAACTGCAGTTGCATCAGGACCACGTGGTGACGCTCGAAAGCAAGCCGGCAAACGTGGAAGGGGCAGGCGAGTACAGTATTCGAGATCTGGTCAAAAACGCCCTGCGAATGCGGCCAGACCGGATTATCGTCGGGGAATGCCGAAGTGGCGAAGCCCTGGACATGTTGCAAGCGATGAATACCGGCCACGACGGTTCGATGACGACCGTGCATGCGAACAATTCGGACGAAGTCATCAAGCGTCTGGAAGTTCTGGTGTTGATGGCAGTCGACCTGCCGGTGGCTTCGATTCATCGCCAGATTGCGTCGGCGATCAATGTCATCGTGCAGATTACCCGTAAGCCCGGCGGCCGCCGTGTGGTCACCCAGATTTCCGAAGTGACTGGCATCAACCAGGAAACTCAGCAGTTAACCACTACCGATATCTTCAATTTCCGGAATGGTGAAATGCTACTTCCAACGGGATATCTGCCCACTTTTTTGAACTCGCTGATGGTCAAGAATCTGTTGCAGCTGGAGTTTCTCTACGGCGGCGGGCCAGGCGAATTCCGTCGACCGGTGGCCGCGTTCACTCCGCCCAAGGATTCAGGAAACAAGGCGCGAATTATCGCGAAGAAGGGCTCGGGGAAGATTTCGAACTCCAGCGAGTAATGCAGAGGCCGCGGATACAGTAGCTGAAATCGCGAGATTTCGGGCCGATCGACGTGTCCCACCCGAAATCTCACGATTTCAGCTACGAGGAATTCGCCACGCTAAAAACCCCTTATGGCGATACTCCGTGGGGTAAGCGCATGTCGCGTGATATGCCGTGCGGACTTGCTCCACAGCTCGATACGTTTTAACTTAACCCGAATGTCGGTTTGACACGTTGAGTTTTCTCTGGGAGTACTATGATGCAAGTTCGAAGTGGGTTTGGTACTGCGTTTGTAGCCCTGATGGCGTTTTCGATTGCAGGGTTTGCTGGAGCAGAAGACAAGAAGGTCGATCTGAAGGTCGGTGACGAAGCTCCGAAGTTCGAGAGCCTCGACGACACCGGCAAGGAGTGGAAGTCGACTGACCACGTTGGCAAAAAGGTGGTCGTCGTTTACTTCTATCCCGCCGACTTCACAGGTGGTTGCACTAAGCAGGCCTGCAGCTATCGCGACGATATGGGCAAGTTGAAAGATTTGGGAGTCGAAGTGGTCGGCGTCAGCGGTGACTCGGTCAAGAATCACGAACTCTTCAAGCTGGACCACAAACTCAATTTCACACTTCTGGCCGATGAGAAGGGCGAAGTCGCCAAGGCATTCGGAGTTCCAGTGGCGGTTGAAGTCAAAACCACCAACGGCAAAAAGGGCGACGGATCGGCAATTAGCCTGCAGCGTCCCGCGACCTCTCAACGTTGGACATTCGTTATCGGCAAGGATGGCAAAATTGCCCTGAAGAATCCAAAGGCCAACGCCACCGAGGACAGCAAAGCCGTGATCAAGTTGCTCGCGGAAAAACCGAGCGACAAGAAGGAATAATTCGGAATCCCATCAATTGAGCCAGCCAGGAAGAGTCTGTGGATTACGGCCCCTGGCTGGCGAATTTCCGGTGAAGCCAGAACGTAAATTCCTGGCGAGTGCGGAATGGGACTTATGAGAAAATCGTGTCCCATAAGTCACATCGGTCACATAAGTCCCATTCAATCGACGTCAGTGATTGCGGAATTCTACTGCTAAAGCTGGACCATCTTTTGGGGCCAGCACCGCCCTACAGGGCATCTTCAAGCCGAAAGACTAGATAAGACGGGTTCTGATAGATCGGCTCAATCGGAAACGGTGCCAGTTTCGAACCGATGGTCGGTGTGATCACGTAGTCAATGCCCGTTTTCTGATGCAGTTGCCGAATCATCTGCCTCGAATATCCCTCTCCATTCTGCTGACTCGACCATTTCACGATATATCGAAATCGCTGGTTCCAGGCGACAATTCCCGCTGCGTCTTGCGGGCAATCTTTGTGCGAAACGTACTCTGGACGCTCCGCGTACCATTTCAGTCCAAAACCTTGAGCAGGAACGTAGCACAAAGCGTCAGCGGGTGTCTCCCGACGCAGCCAATGACAGACATCACGCCAATCGGCGAACAATTCAGGACTCAAACGCGTATCACTCTTGGCCGCGTTCAGCGAACCTATTACGGTCCCGATGCCAATCAGCCCAATTAAAGCGTAGGGAATCAGTCCCCAACTGCGCTGCCAGACGGTCAAAGTTGTACCAGACTGAGTTGTTGCAGCAGATTCGCCCAGCATCCACGTCGCTGACTGGATGGCAAAGGCCATTGGCACGGCCACATCCGCCAATCGGAAAGGATAGAACTTCAGCCATTTCGGAAGGCGGTTTTCATATTGAATCACGGCCGACAAAGTGTCTCGGAGCGTGGGAAACGCATTGGCAGTCAACAACCATTGGGCAATCTTCGGCGAGGCTCGCAAGAGTAATCCGGCCAAAGCCACCGAAACCGCGATCATCACGTAACGAAACAACAGCTTCTCAGCGGTTGAGGCCGACCTGCGAAATCGAGTAACGATCTGCGATAGCACGACCAGAGCAATCAGGATCCCATAATAGACATAGGAATCCGCGCGGAATTTCAACGGGTCCAGGTGATGGTTCAGGCGGTGATACACCTGGATATAGTCCGCGGCATAGGCATCATCTGGATTCGCATCGCGAATCATCGCGATGGCGGGAATCAGGCCCGGAGCCGACAACACGATCCAGGTCGCTCCAGCTGCAATCCAACTGCGGAGATTACCGAACGTTCCCCGGAAGCCCTCGATCGAAATCGCGGCCAGCACCAGCGCTCCGGTATGCCAAATTCCAACGACGGGATGAAAACTGACTGCCGCGCCCGCCCATGCGGCGGCTTGCATGCGATGATCCACAAATCGCGTCATGAAATTCCACCAGCCTGCGGTGGTGGACGTTAGAGCGCTTTCAGTTGGGTCTTTTCGGAAGAAGCTGGCCAGTGACCACCAGGCACAGGCATAGCTGATAACCTTGGCTTCAATGCCTCCGATGACCCATTCACCGGACCAGTTGCCGATTGTGGCCAATCCCAGAAAAATCCACGCAGAACACAATCCGAACCAGCGGGCCGAACAGATTCGCGATGCGACAGCACACCAGCCGGAGGCCAGCAGCCCCCAACCGATCAGGCGACCAATCCAGGCGGATTGATCGAATGTGAAAACCCTCGTCAGCAATCCAAACGTGGCATAGAAGACGTAATGCGCATGGGCGGATTGCAGAAACGGATCGCGCGCACACCAACTCGGATCCCAGAAATGCCGGGCTTTCGTAAAATAATGCG